>JANNQE010000335.1:0-3507 GCA_031441625.1 Planctomycetia bacterium | reverse complement strand
ATGAGCGGCTTGGGTATGAACATCGGCATGGGGATGCACCAGACGCACTCCATCACGCTCCGCATGATTCAGTCGATGGAAATCTTGCAGATGCCCACGGCCGCGCTGATTGAGAAAGTGCAGTCCGAGTTGCAGGAGAATCCGTTTCTTGAAGTGCGGGAGAAGCAGGCGGAGGGGCCGGCGGTCGACGTGAACCAGGACGGCGTGCTCAAGCACGACGACACCGGCGCGCTCGAGTTCAACCGCCTGGACGAGATCAACAAGGACTGGGGCGACCACTTCGACGCCGACCACCGGCCCAGCCGCGGGGCCATCGAGGAGATGGGCGATCGCAAGTTCGACGCCATGCAGAACGCGGCCGACCACGAGCCGAGCCTGCAAGACCACCTGACCGAACAGCTCGGTTACCTGGAACTCGACGCCCGCCTGCGCGAGTTGACCGAGTTCGTCATCTCGCACCTGGACGACAACGGCTACCTGCTCGGGCACGACGCGGACACGCACGCCACCCGCCCCATCCCGCTCGACGAACTGGCCTTCAACGCGCCCGACGGGGCGACGACCGACGAGATCGAGGACGCCCTCAACGTGGTGCAGAAGCTCGACCCGGCCGGCATCGGTGCCCGCGACGTGAAGGAGTGCCTGCTCCTCCAAGTGACCGACGAGACGCCGTTCGCCGAACTCGTGCGGTCCCTCGTCCGCGACCACATGGAGGACGTGGCGTACAACCGCCTGCCGCTCATCCAGAAGCGGACCGGGGCCGACCTGGACGACATCGCCGACGCCATCGACGTGCTCCGCCACCTGGACCCCAAGCCCGGCTCCAAGTACGCCGCCGACAACACGCGATATGTGGTGCCCGACGTGATGGTAGAGCGGACGGACGACGGCGAGTTCGCCGTGCGGCTGACCGACGACTGGCTGCCCAGCGTGCGGATCAGCAAGGAGTACATGCCGGTGAAGAAGGACCGCACCCAGCCGAAGCCGGTGCGGGACATGCTGAAGGACAAGTTCCAGCGGGCGCAGTGGCTGCTCTCCGCCATCGAGCAGCGGCGGAACACCCTGCGGCGGGTGACGCAGGAGATCGTGAAGCACCAGAAGGCGTTCTTCGATTTGGGGCCGGACCACATCCAGCCGCTGAAGATGGAGCAGATCGCGGAGAAGGTGGGCGTCCACGTCACCACCGTCAGCCGGGCGGTGGACGACAAGTGGGTGCAGACGCCGCGGGGCGTGTTCCCGCTGCGGCGGTTCTTCGGCGGCGGCACCAAGAGTGCCGACGGGCAGGACATCGCGTGGGAGACGATCAAGGGCAAGCTGCTGGAGATCATCGGGGCGGAGGACAAGAAGACGCCGCTGTCGGACGAAGACATCGTCAAACGGTTCACCGAGGCTGGCCTGACCATCGCCCGCCGCACGGTGACGAAGTACCGCGAGGCGCTGAAAATCCCGTCGAGCCGTCAGCGCCGCGACTGGACCGCGGCTTGACTTCGCCCTGAAAGGGCGGGTTCTGTCAGCCCAGGCCGAAGGCCTGGGTACGGTCGGCGAAATGACAGCGGCCCTGAAGGGGCCGGTTCACGCTGAACCGGCCCCTTCAGGGCCGTGGTGTTGGTTGGTGGATCGTCCCCAGGCCTCCGCTCGCCTTCGGCTCGCTCCGACCTGGGCTGACAGAACCCGGCCTTTCAGGCCGAAGCGTGGTCACACCGGGAAAGTCGAGGTCGTATCGTGTTCTTGAACCGCGTTCACCTCTCCCGGTGATTCGATGACTCTGACCGAACAAGAAGCCCAGATCAAGCTCGGCGGCGGGGCGAAGGCCGTCGCCCGCCAGCACGAGAAGAACCGCCTGACCGCCCGCGAGCGGATCGACAAGTTGTGCGACCCCACCACCTTCTTCGAACTCGGCCTGTGGGCGGCGCACGGCATGTACGCCGAGTGGGGCGGGGCACCGAGCGCGGGGGTGGTGACGGGCGTCGGTACGGTGAGCGGCCGGCGGGTCATGGTGATCGCCAACGACGCCACCGTGAAGGCCGGGGCGTTCTTCCCGATGACCGCCAAGAAGGTGCTGCGTGCCCAACGCATCGCGATGGACAACCGCCTGCCGCTCGTCTACCTCGTCGATTCCGCCGGCGTGTTCCTGCCCCTTCAAGACGAAGTCTTCCCCGATGAAGACGACTTCGGCCGCATCTTCCGCAACAACGCCGTGATCAGCGCCGAAGGCATCCCGCAGTTCGCCGCCATCATGGGCAACTGTGTCGCGGGCGGCGGCTACCTACCCGTGCTGTGTGACAAGCTGCTGATGACCGAAGGGAGCGGGCTGTACCTCGCGGGTCCGGCGCTGGTGCGGGCGGCCATCGGGCAGGTGGTCGATTCGGAGAGCCTCGGCGGGGCGAAGATGCACGCCGGGGTGAGCGGCACCATCGACTACCGCGAGGAGAACGACGACAAGTGCATCGAGAGACTGCGGCGGCTGGTTGGGAATCTGGCGGCGGATTTGGCGAGCGGGGGGCGTCAGCCCCCTGGTCTGCCCGATGAACCAGGGGGCTTACGCCCCCCGCTCGCCAAGTACAGCGAAGGGGGCGAGTACGACGTCCGTGACCTGCTGAAGCTGCTTCTCGACGACGCCCCGTTCGACGAGTACAAGGCGGAGTACGGGCAGAGTCTGGTGTGCGGCACGGGCAGGCTCGGCGGGAAGCCGGTCGGCGTCGTCGCCAATCAACGGAAGCGGGTGAAGACGGCCGACGGGCACTTGCAATTCGGCGGGGTGTTGTATGTCGACTCCAGTGAGAAAGCAGCCCGATTTATCATGGATTGCAACCAGACCCGCATCCCGATCCTGTTCATTCAGAATGTGAACGGGTTCATGGTCGGGCGTGACAGTGAACAGGCCGGCATCATCCGGGCGGGTGCCAAGTTGGTGAACGTGATTAGTAACAGTGTTGTGCCGAAAATCACACTCATCACCGGCGGGTCGTTCGGGGCGGGCAACTACGCGATGTGTGGGAAGGCGTTCGACCCGCGGTTCATCTTCGCTTGGCCGACCGCCAAGTACGCCGTCATGGGCGGGGATCAGGCCGCGAGTACGCTGCTCGACGTGCAGGTGCAAGCCCTGAAAAGGCAGGGGAAAGAACCCGATGCCGACGAGTTGGCGGCGCTCCGCGACAAGGTGAAGGCGAGCTACGAGGAGCAGACCGACATCCGCTACGCCGCCGCCCGCCTGTGGGTGGACGCCATCGTTCAGCCGGACGACTCGCGGGCGGCACTGCTGACGGCGCTGGAAGTGGCCACGCGGTATGACAGCGGGAAGGTGTTCAAGACGGGCGTGTTGCAGGTGTAAAGTGGGAGGAGTGTTGACCACGAATCACACGAATAGGACGGGTGCAATCGCCCTGATCCTGCGAACTCCAGCATGATTCCGGTGTTGGCGTGGTGAACGGTGCATGAACTTGGGCGTTGGCGCACAGGACTTGTCGCTGGACGCGGATTTCCGCAAACCCGTGGTACACCCGCCGC
>JANNQE010000334.1:0-4567 GCA_031441625.1 Planctomycetia bacterium | reverse complement strand
CCGCGTTCCCACGCGTCGAGCAGCTCCTGGGCGGACAGGGGACGCATGAGGTGCCTCTAGGCCGCCGGCTCGGTGAAGCTCGGCTCGCTCGGTTCCTGGAGCTCGTAGTCGCGCTCCCACCCCTCGTTTTCCAGCTTGATGTGCTGGATCGCGACGGCGTTGGCGTTGGCATCTAGATCCGGCAGCGCCTGGTATTCGGAGACCCAGGCGCGGTAGACCTTGTAGCGGATCGCCGGCTGCCCCGCCTCGTTGTAGAGTTCGATGATGACGTTCCGGCGGAAGTCCTTGAGCGACACCTCGGCGCCTAGACCCGAGCCGTAGTTCCACACCTTGTTCGCCCACTTCTCGAACTCGGTGTCGTGGGTCACCCCGCGATCCAGGGTGATCGCTTCGAACTTGGTGCGCCCCGGCGACTTGCGGGAGGAGCTCGGGTCGCCCCCCTCGCGGTGCTCGACCACCTCGGTGGTCCGCTTGAGGGCCGTCACCTTGCTCACCCCCAGCACGAACCGCCCGTCCCACTTGACGCGGAACTTGAAGTTCTTGTACGGGTCGAAGCGGGTGGGGTTGACGCTGAACAGGGCCACGGCCGTTCCCTCCGCTACGCCTGGGCGGTGCCGGCGAGCTGTTGGATTTTGATGACGACGAACTCGGCCGGCTTGAGCGGGGCGAAGCCGACGACGATGTTGACGATGCCGCGGTCGATGTCGTACTGCGGGGTGGTCTCGCGGTCGCACTTCACCAGGTACGCCTCCCGCGGGCTGCGGCCCTGGAACGCCCCCTTGCGGAACAGGTCCTGCATGAACGCGCCCAGGTTCAGGCGGACCTGCGCCCACAGCGGCTCGTCGTTCGGCTCGAACACCACCCACTGCGTGTTGCGGTACAGCGTCTCCTCGATGAACAGGGCCAGCCGCCGCACCGGGATGTACTTCCACTGGTCCACCAGTTCGTCCGCCCCCCGCAGGGTGCGGGACCCCCACACCACGCTGCCGGCCAGGGGGAACGTCCGCAGGCAGTTCACCCCGAGCGGGTTGAGCAGGCCGTTCTCCGGGTCGGTCATCTTGACCGCCAGCTCCTGCACGCCGAACAAGGCCGCGTCGCGGCCGGCCGGGGCCTTCCACACGCCCCGCTGGGTGTCGGTGCGGGCGAACACGCCGGCGACGGCCCCGCACGGGGCGAACGTGTCCAGCCGGTTCTCCTTCAGCGGGTCGGGCAGCCGCACGCGGGGGAAGAAAACGGCCGCGTTCGGGTCGCGGGTGACGCCGAACGCGGCGAAGTCGGACGCGGCCACCTGCCGCGGGTCGGTCCAGGTGCCGGGGGCGTCCACGATCAGCATCGCCCGCCGGTCGGTGCAATACTTCAGCGCGTCCACCCACGTGCCCACACCCACGTCGGTGCCGGTGTCGCCGGGCGTCAGCGGGGGGATGCACAGCAGGTTGAACAGGTCGGCCTTCTCGAGCGCGTAAATGCCGGTCTTGGCGTTCTTGCCGCCGGTCACGTCCGCGTCGGTGATCGGGTTGCCGTCGCTGCCGCTGCTGAACGCGGTGTACTTCAGACCGGTCGAGTCGTCGGCGAAGGGGTCGTCGCTCTGGCCGACGGCCGGGTGCGCGGCGGGCACGTTCTGAATCCCGGCCCCGCCGGTGCCGGCCACCGCCGCCCGCACCAGTTGCGACCCCTGGGCCAGCACGCGGGTGACGTTCCGCGTGTGCGTGGCGTCGAGGGACAGGTTGCGGAACACCTCCTCCTGACCGGTCAGGGTGTCCCGCACGGTCAAGTTGAACACCCAACTGCCAGTCGCCGGCTGGGCGGACGGGTGCGTCACCCGCACCCGCAGGCGGTTGCCCCAGTCGCCGGGGTTGGCGGCGGTGACGGTGAGGGTGCCGGCGACGGACAGGGTGACGCCCGCGGAGGTGGCGGCCACCGCCCCGTTCGCCACCCGCACGATGAGCGCGTCGCTCCCGCCGTTCAGGAAGAAGTGGCTGACCGCGTGGCCGAGGGTGCTCCCCTCCCACAGCCCGCCGAACGCCCGCTCGAACGACCCGTAGTCCTGGATGCGGAACGGCTCGTTCACCGGCCCGCGGCGTGCGCGGCCGACGAACGCGGTGATCGAGGTGGGGACGCCGACGATGGTCCGCACCCCGCTCGACACCTCTTCGATGTACACGCCGGGGTACGACACGCTGACCGGCATGGCAGCTCCTCTGACACGGGGGTGGCGGACGGGTCAGGTCAGACGACCTACGAGCAGTCGGACGTTCACGGGCGCGGCCGTCTTGTTGGTGAACGTGAGGGCGGTGGGGAACGGGCTGGCGATGGCGTCGATCATCCCCCGCCCGAAGAACACGTGCGGGCCGTCGAGGGCGAGCACGGTGGCCGTGCCGCCAGTGCCGACGGCGTATGACACGCCCGCGTCGTACTTGTCGGCGGTGATCACCAGGGCCACCACCTTGCCGGCGGTCGTACTCGGCTGCACGTCGGCCGATGCGGTGCCGTCGGCGGCGGCCTTGGCCGGCACCGTCAGCTTGACCACGTCGTAGGCATCGACGGCGAACTGGGTCGGGCTGCTCACCGGCGGTTGCGGGGTGCCGTCCACGGACAAGGTGAGCGACCACTGAACTTTGATGGCGGGCACGGACGCCTCTGCGAGTTGTCGCTCTGGGACTAGGGGGTTGGGATACTGAGGGTAAGTGCGTGTCCGATGGTCTGCAAGCATAATTCGGCGATTCTTGCAATCTTTCACAATACGATTCGCGGCGCAAGTGCACTCCGCTCAGGGCAGATACCGTACTCTACGCCCGTAAGATCGGTCGTGTAGACTCACGCATCAACCGCCTTTCTGCTCGGAATTGCCAATGTGGCGAATGCTGAGGGCGGCATTCGAACGCCACTCAAATCATTCGATCAGGTCAAGCAGCTCACTGATTTCGTAGCGCCGACACCCGCTTCTCTGCTGACTGGTGAACGTGAGCCGGTGGCAGTGTCGGCAGCCGAAATACCCGTCGCGGAGGTACACCTTCCGCACCCGCCGGCCGCACCGGACGCCGTGGGTCGGCTGTGGGCACAGGAACCACCACCGTCGCCCGCCGAGGTGACAGCGAGAGGCTACCAGCCGGACGGGGAGCAGGGTCGGCGAGCCGTGTCCGGGCATCTGGTACGTGAGCCAGAGGACGCCCCCGTCGCCTCCGACGATCAACTTGTATCCGACCTCCGAGTTCGTCCCTCCCAACCCCGGCCACCTCGAACGCCGGCCAGCGGGCGCTCGAACGGCTCCTGCCTGAGGGCAACCGCCGGCTGCTTGGGCTGATCGACGGCTCGTCGAGCGGGCCGGCCGACGGCTCCTTCTTCGGGCCGCTGGTGGCGACCGTCGCCCACTGGGTGGTTTTCATCGCCCTCGGGTTGGGGTGGCTGTGGGTCGCCGGGCGGGCCGGGGAGGGCCGCGGGTGAACCTGACCGCGATTCGTTGCTGGGAACACTGTCCGAACTGGTTGGCGAAATCCTCTCGCTGACCGGACTGTAGCCTAACTGTAGCCAACGTGCCGGATGACGACGGAATGGACGGACGCCGACGGACGCTGTCCGATGGGCAAATCCATGAAATCTAAGCGAAATGGACGTGGGCGGATAGCGGTGGACAGTTGCTCAGACTGATTGACATTGTGGGGGTCACTGGTTCAAGCCCAGTAACGCCCATCCGCCGCGAGGGCCGCAATCCGAAGGGGTTGCGGCCCTTGGTGTTTTCCCTCTGCCTGTCTGTCGGGTTCCGATTTACAGCCTGCGTACAGCCAATCTCGAAGGAATTCATTTCACACGTGGATTTCAGCCCATCACTCGGTCCAACTCTTCGGAGAGTCGCTCGTCGTCGGTCGGCAGGCAGTGGGCGTAAACGCGAAGGGTCATCTCCGGTTTCGCGTGCCCCAACCGACGGCTGACTGCCCGGAGAGACATGCCGGCGGACAGCAACAACGAGGCGGCGGTGTGACGACAATCGTGAAACCGAACTGAAGAACGGATCGGATCGGTGACATCGGGGTGAGCAGTGTTCGTTGCGGCGACCACCGCTTTGAAGGCACGAAGTACGTTCTTGCGATCGAGGTATCCGCCGGTTCGGGTGCAGAACACCGGGGAGGCGACCAGTTCAGCCCTGTCGGCCCGGGCCTTATGTTCTCGGAGTGCGGTGATGGCGAATCCAGGAAGGGTGATGGTGCGGCGGCTCGCCTCGGACTTCGGCTCCTTGAGCACGAACCCGTTGCGGGTGCGGGCGAGACTTCTGCGAACTCGGAGTGTGCCCGCGGCCAGATCGACATCCTCCCACCCCAGCGCCAACAACTCGCCCTGGCGGCAGCCGGAACCGAGCGCCGTGACGACGAGTGTCGCGACCGGCTTGTCTCGGGCGGCGGCGAGCAACCGCCGACATTGGGGCTCGGTCAGCGGTACCATCTCCCGCTTGGGGACCTTCGGCTTCGGCACCGCCTTGGCCGATGCTGGGTTCACGCGGATGAGGTCCAACTTCACCGCGTAGTTGAGAGCGATGGCCAACGCGTCGGCCGCTCGCCGGACGGTGGCCGCGCCC
>JANNQE010000333.1:0-1772 GCA_031441625.1 Planctomycetia bacterium | reverse complement strand
AGTCGGCGAGCCGAAGGCGAGCGACGGAACCCCTGGAACCGCAAGGGAAAATGGAACAAGCCCCGGAGGGGCGACAGAATCCTGCCTCTGTCGCCCCTCCGGGGCTTGGAGGGTTGTGCTTCGGTTCCAGGGGTTGCGCTCGCTGTCGCTCGCTCCACCCCTGGCTAACATCTGCCGCCGCTCCGCGGCTCGGATTGGCTTCTCCGGGCGGGCGGTGTTGCCAACCTGACCCTCAGCACCGACCATGAGTCCTGTCATGCCCTCCCCGTCCGCACAAACGCTGCTCGACCTGGAACAACTGCTCCTGCTGCCGAAGGGCGAGGATCGCACGATGCGTTCGTGGGAACTCGTCACCCGTGCGCAGGGCAACTCCGACTTTCACGTCGTGCTCGACTTCGCTCTGGACAAAGAGCTGGTGATCCCCTGCGGGGTGAGCGACCCGAAACATGAACCGAACCTGACGTGGACGAACCCCCTCGACGGGTCAGAAATGGTGTGGATTCCGCCGGGCAAGTTCCGCGTCGGTGAAGAGAATGAAGTGGCGGTACTCGGTGGATTCTCACTGGCGAAGTACCCGGTGACGAACAGACAGTTTGGCGACTTCGTCGGGGAAACCGACTACGAAGAACACCGCTCTCTGGAGACGGACGAGTCGGACGAAGGTGAGTACCAGAATGGGGAGTTCCTTCAACACTGGCCGGATGGGTTGATGTCCCAAGCCAAAGCCGACCACCCCGTCGTCTATATCTCCTACCTCGACGCCCTGGCGTACTGCGAGTGGGCCGGACTGAGCATCCCCGGCGAGTTCATGTGGGAGAAGGCGGCCCGCGGGACGGACGGCCGCACCTACCCATGGGGCGATGCGGTGCCAGAGAAGAGTCAGCGGGTCGGCCGGGCGTATCAGCGGGTGGCCACGCTCGGGCACTTCCTCGCAACCGAGACGGCCGAGGTGGGCAAACTCCCCCGCGTCCGCTCGCCGTATGGGTGCGAACAGATGGCCGGGAACGTCTCGACGTGGTGTCAGCCCGGCGACCCGACGAACGCCGGCGATTTCCCGCCCGTTCGCCCGAAGCCAAAGATGCCGACGGCTCGCAAGCCGGTGCAGGCGTCGGTTCGCGGCGGGGCGTTCAAGCGACAGGGCAGCGAGACGCTCAAGACGTATCACCGCCGTAACTTGTCGGTCATCCGCCGCAACGACTGGGTGGGCATCCGCCCGGCGTGCTTCCTCCCCGTGCGGCCGGCCGAATAGGGTGGCCGACTCTCGCCGAGAGTCGGAACCAATACCCGCCTGTTAGGGTGGCCGGCTCTCGCCGAGAGCCGGAACCAAGACCCGCCCTCGGCGAGGGCGGACCACCCTATGAGCCGGAACCAAGACCCGCCCTCGGCGAGGGCGGACCACCCTAGCCGAGTCGCTCTCGGCGAGAGCGACCCACCCAAACATGCCCGAACGCCAACTCACCTCCGGCCCCGGCGGGCGGATCCTCACCAACTGCAACGTGTGGAGTCCGTGCTGCGAGTGGATCGTCTTCGACACCCGTTCGGATGCTGCCGGCAGCACCTTCGACGGCACCCGCATTCAGGCGGTCCACGTGTCCACGGGCGAAGTCCGCAAGCTGTACGAATCGCAACACGGGGCGTGCTGTGGCGTGGCCACGTGGCACCCGACCGAGATGAAGGTGGTGTTCATCCTCGGCCCGGAGTTCCCGACGGAGGAGTGGAGTTACGGGCCGAGCCGGAGGCAAGGGGTGGTGGTGGGGTTCGACCACCAACGC
>JANNQE010000332.1:0-2341 GCA_031441625.1 Planctomycetia bacterium | reverse complement strand
CCGGTCTCGCCGGCGATGGCCTCCCGCACCCGCGCCTTCAACTCGCCGAGCGTGTCGGTCAGCCGGCGGGCGGCGGCGGACAGCAGGCGGGTCATGGCCCCTCCCGGTCCGGCGTCAGGTTCAACGACTTCAGGCTGGCGTACACCCCGGCCAGCGCCTTCTGTTCTTTGCGTCTGCCCTTCAACGCGGCGACCAACTTGGACGCGGCGGCGTGGGCGTCGGCCAGCGACTGCCGCAACTGCTCGGCCAGGCCAAGCGGGTCGGGCGCGTCCGGCGGCGGGTGCGGGCGAAGGGGTTCGGGATTCACGGCGGTCCTCCGTGGGGGTTGGGGGTTGGGGTCCTGAGGCGGGACGTGGGTAACGGCTTCGACCGAGTCGCGGACGACGTCGTCTTCGCCGAGCGGGGCGGCGAGCAGGGTGTACGCCCCGCCCTCGAACACGACCGGCTTGTCGACCGCCCACACCTTCGCGGTGAGACACCCGAGCTTGAGAGCGCGGGCGAACACGGCGCGGTCGAGGGCCACTCGCAGGGGCGGGCCAGCCGCCGGGGAACGGGGCAACCGCACCCGCTCGGTCCGCTCGCCGTCGGATGCCACGACGGTGACGCCGGCGTTCAGTACCAGGGTGACGGGGCGGCTCGGGTCGTCCGGACTGGGCAACGCGTTCAACCTGGCCAGCAGGTCACGGGCGTCGGCCTCGTCGATCCCGCCGACCGTCGGCCGCTGTCTCGGAATGACGGCGGCCACGTCCGGGTAACGGCCGGGCACGACCGGCAGCCGCACCGTCCACGGCCCGGCCTGCACGGCGACGGTTTGTTCCGCGACGCCGACACTCACGACTGTCTGTGAGGTCAGCTCGGGGCAGCCGAACACCGGCACGGCCGGCACCAGCCGGTCGTCGGCGAACGGCAGGGGGAACGGGCCGGCGAGCAGGGCCACCTTGCCGTCCGAGCCGACGACCCGTTTCGATTGGCCCGACAGGCACAGGCGGTCGAGGGCGAACCGCGGGGTGCTGCCGGCGCGGGCGGTCGCCTGCCCGCACGCGTGCAAGGCGGCGAGCAGCTTCGCCGGGCACGGCACCGTATCGGTCAGTTCGGGCAACGGGTCGTGCGGGCGGCCCGGCTTGAGGGCGGTGAACGGGTGGGCCTGCGGGCCGGTCGCGTCGGCCCAGCGGGCTGCGGCGGACAGCCCGCGGGTGCACCGCAGTTCCACCGGCCCGCGGGCGGCGGCGACGGCGGTGAGCACGGCGAACGGCAGCACCAATGCACCGTCAGCGACGTCCGTGTCGGCGGTGAACTGCAACACCACCCCGTTCGGCAACCGGACGGTGGCGGAGAGCACGTTCCCCGTGACACGCAGAACCACGTCCGGCGGCGGGCCGGTCGGCTTGCCGCTCACACACCGGGCGGCGACGGCGGCGAACCGCTTCGGCAGGCCGGGGGGAAGTACGATCACGACGGGCACCTCCTTCGGGGGATGAGAGTCAATCCACCCGCCAGCCGGCCGCGACCAGTTCCTCCGGGGTGTCGAACACCTCCTTCGGCAGGGCGAGCAATTCGGGCAGGGACGGGGGCAGGGTGAACAAATTCGTCAGGAAGACTGAGGCCGAGAGGCCGGTCAGCCGACACAGGCCGAAGGCGTCGAACAGCACGCCCAGTTCCTCTTCGCCGTTGGTGCGGCGGACGACGGGCAGGAACGGCCACACCGGCCAGGTGGCCGGGGTGGAAAGGATCAGCCGGTGCCGGACCAGCGGGTCGGGTTTCGTGGCAGTGGTCAACGGATCCTCCGGGGTCAGGCGACGGCGAGCGGGGCCTCGGCCAGGTGCTCCACCTTCGCCCGCAGCTCGGCGCGGGCGGCGGCCAGGCCGCGGTCCAGGTCGGCCTTGGCGTCGAGCAGGTACTCGGCGTACGCGGCCACCTTGAATTGGGTGGTGCGGACCTTGTCGGCGGCGCGCTCCAGGGTGCCGTCGCGGGTGTCCGTGCCGAACTGGGCGATGGCGGCACGGTGTTCGGCGATGAGCGCGGCCAGGCCGGCGGCGACGGCGTCCTTGACCGAGCGGTCCCCTTCCGCCGTGCCGGCCGGGACCGGGAAGCGGAGCACCTGCCCGCCCAGCCGGCCGAGCAACCCCTGCACCTTCTCCACGAAAGCGACGTGCCGTTCGGGCACGAAGTACACCCCGCCCTGCGGGCGGACCGGGAACAGATCGGCGTGCCGCTCGAACAGCTTCTGCACCACCCGCGTGACGTCCGCCCCGGTGCGGGCCGTGACGGCGCGGTCGAGTTCCTCCTGCGCCAGCGTGGCCAGCCCCGGCAGGTCACAGGTGACTCGGCCCGTCTGCTTGTC
>JANNQE010000331.1:0-2097 GCA_031441625.1 Planctomycetia bacterium | reverse complement strand
GGGCCATCCGGGCGATGTGGTATTCGACCGTCTTCACGTCGAACGGGCGCGGGGAAGGGGGGACCGGGGGGGCGTTGCCCACCCGTTCGGTTGTCTTCTCGGGGGTCACGGCGGGGTCCACAACGGGCGAAGTCCGGAATCCGCTTAACCTATGGCGCCGGGGTCGTGCGGCAGGGTGGTCAGGCGGGTGGCCCCGTCTTTGGTGATGTGGTAGTCGTCCTCGATCCGCACCCCGCCCCAGCCGGGGATGTACACGCCCGGCTCGATGGTGACGACGCTGCCGGCCTCCAGCACGGCGTCCGAGTTCTGCCGCAGTTGCGGCCCCTCGTGCGTCTCCAACCCAATGCCGTGGCCGAGGCCGTGGGTGAAGTAGTCGTTCAGGTCGAGGCCCCGCGGCGAGTGCTTGGTGAGCGCTTTGCGGGCGGCCGTGTCCACGTCCTTCGCCTTCGCCCCGTGCCGCAGCTCCTTCACCGCCGCCTCGTGCGCCTGCCGCACGGCCTCGTACACGCCGTCGAACGGGTGGGCCGTCCGCTCCTCCTTGCTCTTCCGCAGGGGGGGCACGGAGAACGGGCTTTTCAGGGTGCGGGTGATGTCCGAGCGGTAGCCCACGTCGGCCCCCCAATCGACCAGCAGTTTGCTCCCGTCGCCCACCGTGCGACTGGTGGGCAGGGCGTGCGGCAGCGCCCCCCGCTCGCCCACGGCGACGATCGGCGGGAAGGCGCTCCGCAGCCCGCCCGCCCGCCGGATGTACATCTCCATGTCGTCGGCCAGTTCCTTCTCCGTGTCCGACTCGCGGATGAGCGCGACGAACATCTTGAACGCCCGTTCGGCCACCCCCACCGCCACCTTGATCTGCTCCATCTCGCTCGGGTCCTTCACCAGACGCAGGCTCTCCACCTTGCCGGCCAGCGGGGCGAAGGTGGTCTTGGCCGCCTTCCCTTGCAGGGCGGTCAGCGTGCTCAGGCTCATGTGGTCGGCCTCCACGCCGACCGTCTTCAGCCCGGACTTGCTCAGCACCTCGGCCATCGCGTCCGTCAGCGTCTTCGTGTGCGGGCGGATGTGCACGTCCAGGCCGGGGCACTCCTCCTTGATCTGCTCCTCGTACCGCGCGTCCGACACCAGGATGGCGTGCTTGCCCGACAGCACGAGCGACCCGCTCGACCCGGTGAACCCGGTCAGGTATCGCACGTTCACCGGGTGGGTGACGAGCAGCCCGTCCACGCCGTCCTCTTGACAATCGCGGAGCAGGTTGGCACGACGGGAGACGGTATAGTCCATGACGACACCGAGTGAGGGTGATTGGGGCGACGGGACGGTGAATAGAATAAATTAACCTCAACCATCGCGTTCGCCAGACGAGACGCGAAATTATTCCGGAACCTGTACCCGGAACCCGTCGGCAAAGTGTACAGGTACTTGTGCGACGGCCGGGAGGGCATGACGTGCTGTCGGTGAACCTGACGATCGCCGGGTGGCCGGTGCTGGTGGTGGGCGGCGGGCGGGTCGGCCGGCGGAAGGCCGTCTCCGCCGTCGCCGCCGGTGCGACCGTCAGGGTCGTTGACCCGCGCACCGACTCGCTCACACTGCCCGACGGTGTGCGGCACATTCCGCAGGCGTTTCAGGACTCCCACCTCGACGGGGTGAAAATGGCGTTCGCGTGCGCCACGCCGGACGTGAACGCGGCGGTGGTGGCCGCGGCGAACGCCCGCGGGGTGTGGGTGTGCAGCGCGTCCGACCCGGCGGGCGGCGACTTCGTGCTGCCGAGTGTGGTGAGTCGCGGGGCGCTGACGTTCGCCGTGTCCACCGGCGGGGCGTCGCCGGCACTGGCGAAGCGGATCGCGGCCGGGTTGCTCGACCAGTTCGACGACGCCTACGTCGAGTGGGTGCGGGTGCTGGGCGACGTGCGAACGGCGGTGCTGCGTGACGTGCCCGATGCGGCCGAGCGGCGACGGCTGCTCGACGGCTTCGCCGACCCGAGTTGGCTGGCACGCATCCGCACGGCCGGTGCGGACGCAGTGCGGGCGGAGATGATGCGACACCTGGAACCGGGTACGCCGTGCACGGGTGCAGATCCAAAAAACCGGTCACAGCGGTCCC
>JANNQE010000330.1:0-2525 GCA_031441625.1 Planctomycetia bacterium | reverse complement strand
CGCAGGTTGGCGACATCCGACCCGCCGACACGATGCACGACCACATCATCCGCCAGTGGCATTGTCACCCCACACCCGCACGCGCAGGTTCACGCGATGGCCGCCGACCCCTGGTTCCAGACCCTGTTCGCCGACCGCATCGGCGGGGCCGCCTACGGCAAGGGCACCGAGATCTACAAGTTCGAGAAGATCAAGCGGGCCAAGCGGAAGGCGCTGGCAGACTTCCCGAACCGGCAGCTCCTCGACTTCGGCATCGGCGAGAACGACGACATGGCCGCCCCGCAGGTGCGGGACGAGATGAAACGCCAGGTGGACCGCGTGGACAACCGCGGGTACGCCGACAACGGCATCGCCGCGTACAAGGAAGCCGCCGCCGAGTTCATGCAGCGGCAGTTCGGCGTGACCGTCGATCCGGTGACGGAGGTGTGTCACTGCATTGGCAGCAAGCCGGCGTATGCCATGCTGCCGGCCGTGTTCATCAATCCCGGCGACGTGACGCTGATGACCGCCCCCGGCTACCCGGTGGCCGGCACCTGGACGAAGTACCTGGGTGGCGAAGTGGTGCGGCTGCCGTTGCTGAAGGAGAACGGCTTCTTCCCCGACCTCGACGGCATCCCCGCGGACGTCAAGAAGCGTGCGAAGCTGATGGTGCTGAACTACCCGAACAGCCCGACCGGAGCGGTGGCGACGGCCGACTTCTACAAGCGGGTGGTCGAGTTTGCCCACAAGCACCAAGTCGTGATCGTGCAGGATGCCGCTCACATCCTGCTGAGCTACCAGGGCGAGCCGTACAGCTTCCTGCAAGTGGACGGGGCGAAGGAGGTCGGCGTCGAAGTGCACTCGATGAGCAAGGGGTTCGACATGATCGGCTGGCGGCTCGGGTTCGTGACCGGGCACCCGCTCATCGTGCAGGCGTATGCCGACGTGAAGGACAACAGCGACAGCGGGCAGTTCATGGCCACGCAGCACGCGGCGGCGGCGGCCCTGCGGGACGCGAGCATCCCCACCGCCATCCGCGCGAAGTACAAGCGGCGGCTAGAGAAGCTGGTGGCGGCGCTCAAGCAAGTGGGCTTCGACGCGGCCATGCCGGGCGGCACGTACTTCCTGTACGTGAAGTCGCCGACGGCGGCGGGCGACCGCACCTTCAAGAACGGCGAGGAAGCCAGCCAGTACCTCATCACCGAGCAGAGCGTGTGCTGCGTGCCGTGGGACGACGCCGGGGCGTTCCTGCGGTTCAGCGTCACGTACACGGCCAAGACCGAAGCCGACGAAGACGCGCTGATGCAGGAGACGGTGGAGCGGCTCAAGGGGATGAAGCTGGCGTTCTGAAGATGTGAACTTGAACCCGACGGGGGTGTGGGGTGACAATGCCACTGGCGGATGATGTGGTCGTGCATCGTGTCGGCGGGTCGGATGTCGCCAACCTGCGACTCAGCGCCGCCGACTTGACGGCTGTGCCTCCGGGGTTGTCCGTCCTCCTCGGCGGTACTCCGCAAGAGGCGGCGGATACGATGCGGGTTGCAATCAACACGCGGAAGTGGCGGCGGCTCGCCTCGCAGGTCGGGACCACAACCGTGGGGGCGATCCGTGCGGCCGGGTTCGACGTGATTTTCGCGCCGACCCACAAGCTGCCGACGCACGGCCGCATCGTGCATGTGAGCGGGCCGGCCGAGTTCACCGACGCGAACCTCGCCACCCTCTCCGCCGTTTTCACTCTCACGACCGGGTGTTGACATGGCGACCGCAACTCAAACCGCGACGTACAGGATCTCCGACGCGCACGACCGTGACCTCGGACGGGTGGTGATCGACGGGGTTGAAAAGGGCTGGATGCAGGGCACGTTCACCTCCGGTCCCGATTATCCGGCGGTCGAACCGACCTTTCGCGCGCTGGCCGATATGGTGGAACAACTCTCGTTCCACTTCATCGACGAGTACCAAGAAGCGATCAACCAACTCGGCATTGTCCTGACTTCAGTGGACGGATCGTTCGCCGCGCGCGACGCACAAATCGACTCCGAGAACGGCTTCGCCTGCCGCCTGCCGGCGGAGCGGAACGGATCCCACCCGTAGGAGAGCGACACCTCACACCCGGAGGTCGGCATGTCCGCAGACCCGCTGGCCGAGTGGTACGCGGTCCTGGATTGGTACGAGGTGGCGAGCGGCGAATACCTGACGCATGATGTCGCCTGGTATCCGGAGTTGATCCGCGAGCTGTTGCGATGCCGAGGGATCGAGCGGCTCCGACCGATGACCTCACACTTCCGGTTGTCAGCCGGCTGCACTTCGATCGATCTCGACCGCTCCACCGGCGAGTACCTCGTGTTCTGGCAAAGGCCGAGCGGGCGAGAGGAGTGCCGGCGGTGTCCACACCTGAAGTCAGTGGTGCGGGCCATCCGGGTGGCGGCGCGGCAGTGCGGTGTGAAGATCAGCCAGCCGCCGCGCGTGCAACCAGAGGTGAACAGCGTTCGCCGGGTGTGGGTGGTGTTTTAGGGTGGCGCGGGGGGTGGGAGAGGGGGGGGTGG
>JANNQE010000329.1:0-6574 GCA_031441625.1 Planctomycetia bacterium | reverse complement strand
CCACGATCACCTTCTTCGGCGGCTTGCCGCCGAGCGCCGCCTTCACGCCCTCGTCGGCCAGCGCCGCCGCTTCCATCGCGGCGTTGTCGATCTCGACCGGCAGCAGCAGTTTCGCCTTCAGCTTGCCGTTCACCTGCACGGGAATTTCGACCTCGTCGGCCTTGCACAGCGCCGGGTCGAACTTCGGCCACGGCTCGTAGGCGAGCGTGGTCGTGTTCCCGAGCGCCGCCCACAACTCCTCGGCGACGTGCGGGGCATACGGCGCGAGCAGCAGCACGAACGGCGAAAGCACCGCCTTCGGCCGCACGGTCTGCTTGGTCATGTAGTTGGTGAACTCCATCATCGCGCTGATCGCGGTGTTGAACCTCATCGCGTCGGTGTCTTCCGTCACCTTCTTGATGCATCGGTGCAATTCGCGGAGCGCTTCCTTACTCGGCTCTACCTCCTGAACCGCTGCGCGCAACTGCACGGTCTCGGCCGCGTCGTCGATGAACACCCGCCACACCCGGCCCAAGAAGCGATACACGCCCTCGACGCCCTGCGTGCTCCACGGCTTCACCGCTTCGAGCGGGCCCATGAACATCTCGAACAGCCGCAGCGAGTCCGCCCCGTACTGCTCAACAACCGTGTCCGGGTTGATGACGTTGCCGCGGGCCTTCGACATCTTCTGCCCGTCTTCGCCCAGGATCATGCCCTGGTTCACCAGCTTCTGGAACGGCTCCTGGCAGTTCACGTACCCGCGGTCGAAGAGCACCTTGTGCCAGAAGCGACTGTACAGCAGGTGCAGCACGGCGTGCTCGGCCCCGCCGACGTACAGGTCCACCGGCAGCCAGTGGTTCAGCTTGCCGGCGTCGGCGAACGCCTGTGGGTTCTGCGGGTCGATGTACCGCAGGTAGTACCAGCAACTGCCGGCCCACTGCGGCATCGTGTTCGTCTCGCGGCGGTAGGCCTTGCCGTCGCGCTTCACCGTCAGCCAGTCGGTGGCTTTAGCGAGAGGACCATCAGGGGAGCCGGTCGGCTTGAAATCGGCCATCTGCGGCAGCGTGACGGGCAATTCGCTCACCGCAACCGTCGTCTTCGTGCCGGTGCGGTTACCGCTCGCGTCCAACTCGTGCAGGATCGGGAACGGCTCGCCCCAGTACCGTTGCCGGCTGAACAGCCAGTCCCGCAGCTTATAGTTCACCTTCGCCTCGCCCTTCCCTTCCACCACCAGCCACGCGGTGATCTTTCGCTTGGCTTCCTCCGTGGTCATGCCGTCGAGCATCCCGCTGTTCATCGCCACGCCGTCATCGGTGTACACTTCCTTTAGGACGTTCAGCGTGCTTCCGGTCTCCTTCAGCCACTTATCGTTCGGCGTTACGACCATGACGACTGGCAGCCCGAACTGCCGGGCGAACTCAAAGTCGCGCTCGTCGTGGGCGGGCACGGCCATGATCGCACCGGTGCCGTAGGTCGCCAGCACATAGTCGGCGATCCAGACTGGGATCTTCTCGCCGTTCACCGGGTTGACGGCACACGCACCCGTGAACACCCCCGTCTTCGTCTTCGCCATTTCCGTCCGCTCGAAGTCGGACTTCCGCGAAGCGGTGTCACGATACTCTCGCACCGTTTGCTTCTGTGCATCGGTCGTGATCTTCTCTACCAGCGGATGCTCTGGGGCCAGCACCATGTACGTCGCGCCGAACAGCGTGTCGGGTCGGGTGGTGAAGACCCGAATCGTCCCGTCATGATCGGCCAGCTTGAAATCGACCTCTGCCCCCTCGCTCTTGCCAATCCAGTTCCGCTGCATCTGTTTGATGCTTTCGCTCCAGTCGAGCGGGGTCAGGTCGTCGATCAGTCGCTCGGCATACGCGGTGATCCGCATCAGCCACTGCTTCAGCGGCATCCGCACCACCGGGAACCCGCCCACCTCACTCTTGCCGTCGATGACCTCTTCGTTCGACAGCACGGTGCCCATGTCCGCGCACCAGTTCACCGGCACCTCGCTCTCATAGGCCAGCCGGTGCCCGTCCACGTACTCCCGTACCGCCGCGTCGCCCTTCGCTCGCACGTCATCGGGGATCGGCAGCTCGCTGATCGGCCGACCCTTCTGCTGCTCGGCGTCGTACCACGTGTCGTAGATGGTCAGAAAGATCCACTGCGTCCACTTCACGTAGTGCGGGTCGGTGGTGTCAACCTCGCGGTCCCAGTCGTAGCTGAACCCCAGGCTCTTGATCTGCCGGCGGAAGGTGTTCACGTTCTCCGCGGTGGTAATCCTCGGGTGCTGACCCGTCTTGATGGCGTACTGCTCGGCCGGCAACCCGAAGGCATCCCACCCCATCGGGTGCAGCACATGGAACACGCTCATCCGCTTGAAGCGGGCCAGGATGTCGGTGGCCGTGTACCCCTCCGGGTGGCCGACGTGCAGGCCGCTCCCGCTCGGGTACGGGAACATGTCGAGGATGTAGTACTTCGGTTTGCCGGCCGCCTCGGGGGTGCCGGGGTCGGGCGTCCGGAACGTCTTGTTCGTTTCCCAAAACTGCTGCCAGCGGCGTTCGACGGCGGCGGGGTTGTAGCTCGGCATTGTGCGATTCTCGACGAGCGGACAAAATGACAAACGGTTGGGATATGGAGTCAGGTCAGGCGAGAAAGGTTCTGACCGCCCGAAATCACTCCCGTGCAGGTTGTACCGGCTGGGCAATTTTTGCCGAATTGACTGGTCCTGTACAGTTCGAGCGAAGTACCTCAATAGAACTACGTGGTTCGACCGTCGGCAACCCGTCCCAACGTGCCGATGGTGGAACTGCCCGCGAAGGAGCAAAATCGATGTCCCCTCGAGTTCGACCCGTGTCGTCCGTCAAGGAACTGGGCACCCCAGAACTGCGCGAACTGTTGCGCGAAGGCCTGACGACATTGTGTGAGGTGGAGAAAGGGCAGTCCCCGTTACTGCTTCTGGATGAGAATCAAGGGGTGTTGTTCACCATCTACCCGGCCCCCCCGCGGGTGACCTCCCTACCGGTCGCACACCTCGACGCCGATACCTTCCGTTCGTTCGGCTTCAACGCCGAGGAGGCCGCGGAACTGACAGCAAGTGGGTCGGCGAAAACGGGCTGAGCAACGGGTTGGGGCCTGGAACTTGACGCTCGAACGGTTCCTCCGGATACTGACTGTCACTCGCACGACTCCCACCGTCGCCCCTCCGAAGGCACGTCTTGCGGGTGCAGCCGGAGCTGCCGAATGTCGAAAGTCGTCTCGCCCCACGCCATGAAGCGTCTCGACAACCTGCGACTTGCGGTCGCACCGGTGAATCCACAACAGTTCAACGTGTGCGAGAACGGCACTCTTCTCGCGCTTGACCGAATCTGCACTCGGAAGACGGTCCGGCTGCCGGGCAATGTCAGTGTTGCCGATCTGCCCACTTCTCGCACGTTCCCCACCGTCTCCGATCCGGCCAACCCGCGGCTACCGTTTCCGGGAAGCGGGTTCCTGACAGTCAGCCGAATGGAGACGCAATTCATCGAGATCGCCGACCCGAAGGAGGCGTCTGGCCGGCGGGTCCTGGTGCTCGCCTTCGACTACGTGTGAAACACGTACCTCGCCCCGATTGCTTTACGTAGAGGCTCACTCCACCCCACTCGCCCGTTCGGTGTCCGCCGCCTCGTGCCGCATCCCCCACAGCCACAGGCCGCCGCCGACGAGCACCAACCCCGACGTGCTTAGGAAGGCGGTGTGTAAGTTGCTCGCATCCGCGATGCCGCCGAGGATGGTCGGCGAGATGGCGTCGCCCAGGGCGTGAATCACCAGGATGTTCACGGCGAAGGCGGTGGCACGGATGTTCGGGGTCGTCACGTTCGCCAGCAGCGTGAACGCCGGGCCGGTGTACAGGAACAGCCCGAACACCGCCAGGAACACGAACACCCATGCGAGGGGGAACGGCGCGTACAGCAGCGCGGGGATGAACGGGAAGGCGAGCAGTGCCCCCGCCCCGCTCACCAGGAAGTAGGCCCCCTTCACCCGTCGCTTCAGCCACTCGCCCAGCCACGCCCCCGCCGCCGTCGCGGTGAACCCGGCCACCACCAGGATCCCGCCGAAGATCAACCCGACCCGGCCGGCGGTCATCGAATCCTTAACCGGGGCGGCGTCGATCACCCACGCGCTGTACTGGCGGAAGTCGTCGTCGCCCATCGCGGCCTTCAGCCTGTCGCGGAGCTGGTGGACGGTCAGCACGTCCGCAGACTCCACCATTTCAACCTTCGCCGTCACCGTTTCCGGCACCACCGGCGTGCCGTCGGTGCGGATGAACTCCTTGTCCGTCCGCAGCGTCTTCACCACGTCGTCGGTCAGGGCGAACCGCGCCTCCCGCTCGAACACGTACACCGGCATCCACGCCGCCACCCCGCCCATCACGAACGTCACCGCCGTCATGCCCAGGCAGCAGAGCACGAACGAGCGGTTCCGGACGAGCGTTTTCAACACGGCCGTGTAGCTCGGTCGCGCCTCGGCTACGGGAGTCGGTCGCGGGAACTCTTTCCGCAAGAAGCAGATCGCCCCGAGGATCAGCCCGGAGAAAGTGAACACGAACGCCCCCCGCCAGCCGGCCCACTCGGCCACCTGCGAGCCGATCACGAACCCGAGCGCACTGCCCACCGGGATGGCCATGTTAAACCACGCCATCACTTTGCCGCGGGACGACTGCGGGAAGATGTCGGCCAGCATCGCCGACGCCACCGGCCCGTAGGCCCCTTCCCCGATGCCCACGCAACAGCGGGTGAGCAGCAGCACCCAGTAGCCGCCAGCCAGCCCCGAGCACCCACTGGCGACGCTCCACCCGGTGACGCCGACGCCGAGTATCACCCACCGCCGGTAGCCGTGCCCGTCGAGCCAGCCGAAAATGGGGGCGAAAACCATGTACGCCACCATGAACGCGCTCGTCAGCAGGCCGAGCTTCGTCTGGATGAACGGGTCGGCCGGGTCCATCATGGCCGCGTCGAGTTTGATCTTCGGCAGCACCGCGGACAGCACCTGCCGGTCGATGTAGTTGAACAAGTTGATGCTGAGGAGTAGACCGAGGGCGAGCCGAGCGCCGGGGGCCGGGGCGGTGAGCGGGGACGAGGCCATGAGTGCGGCACCGGGGCGGAGCGAATGGGAACGGTATAATCACCCCCGCCGGAAAAAGAACCTGCCCGGTGCCGACACATGACCGCCGACGACGTGAAAACCAAACTGCTGAAGGAGATCCACCTCCGCGGGTACGACGACCAGTACATCGACCGCAACGAGGAGCGGGAGATCCTTCAGATCGCGTTTCAATTGGGCGTGGGCGCGGACGCCGCGCGGGCCGACATGACCGCCGTCTGCGTGCAGAGCGGGTATGTGCTGGAAAGCGGTGTGCTGAGGGCGATGGGTCAGTTACTGAAGGCTGCCGGGGCGGTGGACCGCAACGGGTTCGAGCGGATCGTGGCCGAAGGCGTGCGGCTGGTGGACGGGAAGAAGGGCGACCGCGACGTGCGCGTCATGCTCGTCACGCTCATGGAAGACACCGGGCACAACCGCGTGAAACACATCTGGTTCGGCAACTGGTACAAGGCGATGAAGAGGCAGTTGGGCGTGGGGTGAGGGAGTGGGCGAGCCGAGCGGCGTCAGCCGCCGGGTGGATTGACGTACCCGGCTCCTCACGGAGCACGGCTCGCCTGAATCAACTTCGGCTTGCACACGTCGGATTTTTCCGCGTACACTCCCCCCTTCACACGGCCAGCACGGAGTGCGGTCGCCGCGATGTCGAGAGAGGGAACTCACCGATGCCCGCCCAACCCGCCCGCCCGCTGATCGGCATCAGCACCGACTTCTACGCCCCCAAGAACAGCCACCCGCACCTGCGGCTGAACGCCGGCTACCTGGACGCCGTGCTGGCCGCCGGCGGGCTGCCGGTGCTCCTGCCGCCGGTGAAGAAGGAAAACTTCGCCGAACTCGAAACGCTCTTGGAGCGGGTGAGCGGGGTCGTCATGATCGGCGGGTTGGACCTCGACCCGCGGCGGAACGGCCAGCAGGTGACGGCCGCCGTGCAGATGATGCACGCCCGCCGCGAGGACGCCGACCGGGTGCTCATGGCGAAGGTGATCGAGCGGAAGCTGCCCCTGCTGGCCGTCGGCAGCAGCATGCAACTGCTGAACGTGCTGCTCGGCGGCACCCTGCACCTGCACCTGCCGACCGACCACCCGAAGGCGATGCCGCACTACGACCCGAGCGGCGGCCCGCACCGGCACATGGTGAGCGTGGAGTCGGGCAGCACGCTGGAAGACATCTTCGGCTCGCCCGAACACCGGGTGAACAGCACGCACCACCAGGGGGTGAACCAGCTCGGCCGGGCGCTGCGGGTCGGGGCGAAGGCACCCGACGGCGTAATCGAGGCCATCGAGACGACCGACGAGGAGTGGTTCTGCGTCGGCACCCAGTGGCACCCGGAGTGCGAGACGGCGAGCGCGCTCGACCGCCAACTGTTCGACAACCTGATCGAGTGGGCGAACAAGTACGAGCCGAGCGAGGAACTGGTTGGGGTGTGACCGACTTGGCGAGCGGGGGGCGTCAGCCCCCTGGT
>JANNQE010000328.1:0-3162 GCA_031441625.1 Planctomycetia bacterium | reverse complement strand
AGCACATCCAGGATCGGCTTCGACATGTTGTCCACGTCGAGTGTCGGCTTATCCTCGGTGTGGAAGTTGATGACGACGGCCTTCAACACACCAGACAGCGGTGGACTGTTCCAACCCTTCCGCGCTTCGGCTTCGACGGTCGCTCGCCACCCTTGCAAGGCCTGCCCTTGCGACTGGTTCGAGATCGGCGGGCCGAGCACGACGAATTCCAGGTGCGTCATGTCCGCCGGCCTCCGGTGCCACCGCCATCGTAACCGCCCGACGGGTCGAAGCCAACCACGGGCCGCCCGCCCGAATCACTTCTTCTCCACCACCCACACGTTGCGGTACACCACCGGGTCGCCGTGGTTCTGGAACTGGATCGCGCCGGGCGTGTCCTTCTCCTCCTGCCCGCCGCCGGTCGCCTTGCTCAACTCCACGTCGTCGTGGATCACCACCCCATTGTGCTTGACCGTGGCGCGGGCGCTCTTCGTTTTCTTCCCGTCGGCGAACACGGCCGGGGTGAATTCGATGTCGTAGGTCTGCCACACCATCGGCGGCAGGCACATGTTCACCTTCGGCTTGTGCAGAGTGTAGAACCCGCCGCACTCGTTGTTCTCCCCCTTCAGCCCGAAGCTGTCGAGCACCTGGCACTCGTACCGGTCTTGCAGGTACACGCCGCTGTTGCCCCGCTGCTGGCCGCCGCTGTTCGGCATCCACGGCAACCGGAACTCGACGTGCGCCGTGAACGCCCCGAACGTCTGCTTCGTCTTGATGCCGGTATTCTGGAACTTGCCGTCGCTCAGTTCCACCACCTTGCCCCCGGCCCAGTTCTTCTCATCGCCCTCCTTGCCGAAGAGCACCACGGCGGTCTTCGGCGCTTCCGCCCCCATCGTCGGCGACTTCCGCTCAACCCGCTTCAGCTTGGTGTCGATCTTCGTCCCGTCTTTCAACGTCAGTTCACCTCCGCCGAGGGTGCCGCTCCACCCCTTGCCCTCGACGGTCACTTCCTTCTCGCCCCGCGTGGCGGTCAGTTCGGCGATGGGCGCTTTCTCGTCCCACCCGGCCCCCGGCAGCCCGCCGCCCAGCACCTTCACGGCGAACACGCCCGGCCCCTTCGCCACCACCTGCGCGCCCACCTTCAACTCGCCGCGGTTCAGCGTGATGCTGCCTTCGTACTCGCCCTGCACGGCGAAGTCGGCGTTGTCCTTCAACTCCTTTGGGTCGGAGAGGGCGATGCGTTCCGGCTTCTTCGGCTCCTCTTTCTTCGGCTCCTCTTTCTTCGGTTCCACTTTCGGCTTCTCCTGGGCGAAGGACGCCGACAGGGCGAACGGCACGGCGGCGAGCAGGGCGAGGCGGCGGAGGGTCATGTGTCACCGGGGGAAAGGTGGGAAGCGGGAACCGGCAGAATGGCATTGTCGGCGGCGGCGGGGGGAAGTCAACCGACCGTGCCCTGCTCGCTCCGCGAGCGGTCTTGTTTCATCCGCTCGCGGTGCGAGCAGAGCACCAGGCGGCACCTACTTCGCCAACAGTTGCCCCAACAACCCCAGCAACTCGTTCAGGGCGAACGGCTTGGCCAGGAACGACGTGACGCCGACGAGGGAGGCGTAGGCGCGGTGTTCGGGGGCGTCGAACTCGGACAGCATCACGATGGGCACGCCGGGGCCGAACCGCGCCCGCAAGTGATTCACCACCTGGAAGCCGCTCAGCCGCGGCAGCATCATGTCGATCACGGCCGCGTCGAACCCGTCGTCGGCCAGCCGCAGCGCCTCCGCGCCGTCGCGCGCGTACCGCACGACCCACCCGCACCCGACCAGGTGCGGGGTGAGGGTGGCGGCCAGCTCGGGGTCGTCATCGACCAAAAGAATCGACGCCGGCATCGTGCCGGGCGGCGGGGCGGGGGGCGACATTCGAAGCGGACCCACCTGGGCGGAGTGGGAGTGAGTTCGGCCGAATCGCGGGACGATGAGCCGCACTGTGGCTAAACCACCGGGGTCCGTCCCGAGGCTCATCGCAAATGCCCCCGCCGTACCGAATGCCCGCCGAGTGGGAGCCGCACCGCGGCACATGGCTGGCATGGCCGCACCGCCGCCCCGACTGGCCGGGCAAATTCTCACCGATCCTCGCAGTTTATGCGGAGATCGTCCGAGCGATAAGTCGGGTTGAGCCGATAAATTTGATCGTGCCGGATGAACCGACTGGTGTAAAGGTGCGGCGTCTGCTGATTCAGGCGGGGGCGAACGTGGCGGACGTTTCCACCTGGGCGTGCGACACCGACCGCTCGTGGGTGCGCGACTCCGGGCCGATCTTCGTGAAGGACGCCGACGGGCAGACCGTCGCCCTCGACTGGCGGTTCAACGCCTGGGCCAAGTACACCAACTGGCGGTACGACGACCGCGTCCCCGAACTCGTGGCCGGCTGGCGGGGCCTCCCCCGCGTGCAGCCCGAACGCAACGGCCACTGGGTGGTGCTCGAAGGCGGCAGCATTGACGTGAACGGGGCCGGACTGCTGCTGACCACCGAGGAGTGCCTGCTCAGCACCGTGCAGCAGCGGAACCCGCCGCTCGACCGGGCCGACTACGAGGCGGTGTTCGCCGAGTACCTGGGGATCCAATCGACCATCTGGCTGAACCGCGGGATCGTCGGCGACGACACGCACGGGCACATCGACGACCTGGCCCGGTTCGCGAACGCGACGACCGTGGTGGCGGTGGAGGAGGCGAACGAGGCGGACGAGAACTACGCCATCCTGCAAGAGAACTTGGACCGCCTGCGGGGGCACGTCACGCCCGACGGCGGCAAGCTGACCGTCGTGCCGCTGCCCATGCCCCGCCCGCTCTTCTTCGACGGCGTGCGCCTGCCCGCCAGCTACGCCAACTTCTACATCGCCAACGGGACCGTGATCGTGCCCACCTTCAACGACCCGGCCGACCGCGTGGCGTTGGGGATTTTGGCGGAGCTGTTCCCCGACCGCGAGGTGGTCGGCATCCACTGTGTCGATCTGGTCTGGGGCCTGGGCACTCTGCACTGCATGACGCAACAGGAGCCGAGCTAGTGGGTCACTTGCCTCGCTCGTAGCCATAACCAGTCCCTCGGCGACCCTTGGTGGTAACCCGCCCCACCAGGAGTTGCCGTGTCCCGCCGCCGGAAGGATCCGCTTCGCTCGCTCACAGGTGAGGAACG
>JANNQE010000327.1:0-2488 GCA_031441625.1 Planctomycetia bacterium | reverse complement strand
GCTGCCGACTTCCTTGCCGTTCTCCACGAACACCACTTTCGTGATCTTGCCCTGCGGCACGGTCACGACGAGCGGGCTGGCGAAATTCGCCGTGCCCGGCTTGCCCGCCTCCGACTTGAACGTGACCGTCAGCGTCTCGCCGTCGGTCTTGGTGCTCACTTCGGTGTAGGTGGTGATCGCCTTCCCCCGCTTGATGACGGCCGCCACCAGTTGCTTCTCGAACACGTCCTTCGTCACCGGGTTGTTCTTCCGCCCGCCCCCGCCCAGACCGGCCGGCGGGACGGTGCCGAACACTTTGTCGAAGGCGTCGGCGTCTGTCAGCAGCAGGAGCGACACGTCACCTTCCAGCCCGCTGGTGTTCTTCTCGAAGTGGCCGGTGTGGACGACGAACTCGGGGTCCTTCTTGTCGTCTGCGAGGGCGACGGGGGCGAACAGGAGCAGGGCGGCGAGCAGCAGGCGGAGCATGTGCGTTGTCCCGTGGGTCGGCGCGACGGAAGCCGTCGCTGGACCCACACTACGAACTCGGTTCGCCTCATGGCAACTGGTTCGGTGCCTGGAACACCTCCGGGCGTTCGCTCTTGGGCACCACCACCACCCCGCCGTCGGTGACGGTGAACCCGCGGCGGCGGTCGAACTCGTGGTCGAACCCGATGACCGTGTACGGCGGCAGCTTCACGTACTTGTCCACGATGCACCGCCGCAGGCGGCAGTACCGGCCCACGTCCACGCCGTCGAACAGGATGCACTCGTCGAGGACGGCGTAGCTGTTCACCCGCACGTCCGAGTGCAGCACGCTCCGCCGCACCTGCCCGCCGCTCACGATGCACCCGGACGCCACCACGCTGTCGAGCGCCTCGCCGCGGCGGGCCAGGCCCACGCCGCCGTCACCCGAGTGGATGAACTTGGGCGGCGGGGCGTCGTACTGCACGGTGCGGATGGGCCACGTGCGGTCGTACAAATTCAGCACCGGCTCGGCCGCCACCAGGTCCATGTTCGCCTGGAAGTAGGCGTCCACCGTGCCCACGTCCCGCCAGTAGGCGTCCGTCTTGCGGTTGCGGTCGCGGAAGCGGAAGGCGAACACCTTGTGCCCGTTGCGGATCATGTTCGGGATGATGTCCTTGCCGAAGTCGTGCCCGCTGTCGGCCCGCCCGGCGTCGTCGATCAGTTGGTCGAACAGCACGTCGGCGTCGAACACGTAGATGCCCATGCTGCCGAGCGCCTGGTGCGGGTCGTCGGGCATGGGCGGGCAGGTGGCCGGCTTCTCGCGGAAGCCGATGATGCGGTAGTCGTGGTCCACGTCGATGATGCCGAACTGGTTCGACTCGCGGAGGGGCACGGGGATGCACCCGACGGTCAGTTCGGCCCCGTTCGCCTCGTGGTGCCGAAGCATCTCGCCGTAGTCCATCTTGTAGATGTGGTCGCCGCTCAGGATGACCACCCGGCTGCCGGCCTCCGGCTCCAGGCTGTAGATGTTCTGGTACACGGCGTCGGCCGTGCCCTTGTACCAGGTCTCGTCGATCCGCTGCTGCGGGGGGAGCACCTCGACGCCCTCGCCCAACTCGCCGCTCAGGAAGTTCCACCCGCGGCGGATGTGCCGGTCCAGGCTGTGACTTTTGAACTGCGTGATCACCCGCACCCGCCGCAGCCCGCTGTTGATGCAGTTGCTGAGGGTGAAGTCGATGATGCGGTACGCCCCGCCGAACGGCACGGCCGGCTTCGCCCGGTCGCGGGTGAGGGGTTCCAGTCGGGTGCCTTTCCCGCCCGCCAGGATGACCGTGAGCACGTCGCTTGGCATGGCCGCGTCACTCGGATCGGGGAGAGGCCGACGAGGTGAGGGTATCGTACACCCCCGCGAGCGCGTCCGCCAAATCCGCTACAGGATACCGAGACGCCACACCTTCACCCGCTACCACCAGCATGCGCGCCCGATCCGGCGAAGCGAGCAACGAGTGCGCCACTCGCGCCACCTCGACAGGGCGACCAACCGGCACCAGCCGACCATTCGCGCCATCCCCGATCACCCGCTCCATGTCGGGCGTGCTGTAAGCGATGACGGGGACTCCCGACGCCATCGCTTCCAGCAGGAACTTCGTCCCCCCGCGGGTGTGCGTACACCACACCTGACTGGCTGCGCTGAGATATGGCTCGACTTCGGCTTGGAAACCAACGAATCGAACGACGGGATCGACCAGACTGAGCGAACGGGCGAAGCGTTGCAGGTCCGCACGCAACGGGCCGTCGCCGAGCAGCACGAGTTGCGCAGTCGGGTGGGCGTAGCGGAAGGTGTCGAACGCCCACACGGCGTGCTTCAGGTTGGCGACCGCGTCGAACCCGCCGGCGGCGAGGATGGTTTGTGGTCTGCTCGCACCGCGAGCGGGGTCCGATTGCGCGCGCGGAGCGAGCCGACCACAGACACCCCCCCGCCCCCGGAACTTCATCGGGGGCGGCGTGCCCCGGGCGGCCCAATCCCCCACGGGGTCGCACAGCG
>JANNQE010000326.1:0-4802 GCA_031441625.1 Planctomycetia bacterium | reverse complement strand
CCTCACCCCTAGCCCCTCTCCCCCAGGGGCGAGGGGAACCGAACGCCCCTCCCCGTCCACCAGCAGTTTGCCCGTCACGCTCGCCACCCACCGCTGGAAGAGGGCGGGTGAGTCGAGCGCCATGTCGGCGGCGAAGTTGTCGTCGGCCGCGATGCTGTGGTTGCGGATGTACACCGGCAGCGGCTTCGGCCGTTGGCGGTAGTACGCCCGCACCTGCTCGGCCACGCCGCCGTCGGTGGTGTCCCACAGCCCGTCTACCGAGGCAATCACCTTGCCTTCCGCCGGGGCCACCGCTTGCAGCACCACGCCCATCCGGGGGCGGGGGTACGGCGAGTATTGGGTGATGGTCGGCAGGATCACCACGTCGGCGCGGGTGGTCCGGGCGATGTTCAACAGCGTCCGCTCGTCGAACGACCCGCCGCGGTGGGCGACCGTGCTCAGGTGCGCCTGCTCGTCGATCGGCGCGGCCACCACCTCGAACCGCCCGAGGCGTTGAAGTTCGGAGCAGAGCGCCGCCTGAAACTCGGTGTCCGCCCGCGTGTACGCCGACTCGTTCCGCGGGGTGAGCACCACCACCCGCGCCACGTTCGCCCAGTCCCACGCCTCGTGCCGGTAGGTGCTGTGCGTGACCGGCGGCGGCGGCGGCATCTGGTTCCGCGGCAGCAGAGGCGACTGGCTGAGCCAACTGCACCCGGCCGCGAGCAGCACCACGGCGAGTACGCCCAGACGACGCATGATCCCCCTCCGTGGGTTAGGGTGGGTCGCTCTCGCCGAGAGCGACATTCGACCGGCTCTCGGCGAGAGCCGGCCACCCTACTACTTGTCGTCGAGCAACTGTTGCAGCGCCTGAATCACCTTGTTCAGCGTTTCCAGTTCGCGGTCTTCCGCCTTCTTCACCCGCTCCCGCAGGGTGATCAGTTCGGTCCGCAGGGCCTGCACGTCGGCGCGGGCTTTCGTCACCATCTCGGTCGCCCGCTCCACCTCCCGCAGCGCCTCGTTGAGCGCCTGCTCGCGGGACAAGCCGTTCGCTTCCAACCGCACGATGCGGGCCTGCAACTGCTTGTTCTCGTCGGCCAACTCGTCCAGCCGGCGTTGCAGTTCCAGCGCCCGGTCGATGGGCAGTTCGTTCGGCCCGAGCGCCCACTTCTCGCCGGTGACGGTCGGCGTCGTGCGGTCGTTCGGGTTGCCGCCGAGCATTCGCGGGGGCGGCACCGTTTGCGGCTGGGTGGGCGGCACCGGCTGAGGCGTGGGCAGCGGGGTCGAAGGCGGCGGCTGGTACTGCGCCCGCACGAGGGAGTCCGCAGTTCGGTTATCGACGGGCGGCGGGGCGGATTTGTCAGCCGGCGGGGGCGGCGGGTAGCCGTAACCGGGGTACGGCGGGTACGCCGGGAACGGGTTCAGGTACGGGTTCAGGCAGCCGGCGGAGGCGCACGCGGCCGCGATCACGGCGAGGAGCGCCGGTGTGCGGATGTGCGACCGCATGGTTCCCCCCTCCGTGGGTCTGCCCGCTGAGCGAGCGGCGACTTTAGAACCGGGAACGCTGTGACCGGGTGAGCAATTCCCCCCGCCACCCGGTCACTGCGTTCCCGGTTCCAGTTCGGCCGGAGTGCCGCTCGGCAAGCGGCACCGACTCCGGCTCACGTGTAGTCACAGCGGATGCGTATCTTCTCCCCGCACCCGCACGTCACCTCGATGGCCCGCACCGCCCCGTCCTCGCGGATCAGTTGCACCTTCGGCTCGCCGTGGGCCAATTGCACCACCGGCGCGCCGACCCGCACTTGCCCTTCGGACACCCTCACGCGGGCGGCCGTCACCACGGACGCCACCCCCGATTCGCTCGTCGCGGTCGTCGTCACGTGTCGCCTCCGTCCAGGAGGTCCGGATTCCGGGGCTTATGCCCACCCGGACCAGTGGTGTCAACGCGATCTGTTAGGGTGGCCGGCTCTCTCCGAGAGCCGGTCGGATGTCGCTCTCGGCGAGAGCGACCCACCCTACCAAGCTTACCCCAGCGCCCCGGCGAACACGCTCGCCGTGTCCACCCCTTTCGCCCGCAGCCGCTCCCGCAACTCGAACGTCGCCCGACTGAGAATCCGGCTGATCCGACTCGGCGACAGTTTCATCACCTCCTGCATCTCCTTCAGCCGCATCTCCTCGCGGTAGTACAGCGTGACGGCCATTCGCTCCCGCGGGGGTAGCTCCTCGATGGCGTCGGCGAGCTGCTGCACCGCCTCCCACCGCTCGCTCGCGGCGTCCGGCGGGGCGGCGGCGTGCGCCACCCCCAGGCCGTTCGGCTGGGCGGTCTGCTCCCAGCTCACCATCCGGCTGAAGCGGTCCGCGCTCAGGGCGTCGGACACCTCGTCGGCGGTCAGGCCGGTCGCCTCCGCAATCGCGTCCACCGTCACCGGCGGGGCGAGCACCCGCACCGCCCTCCGCACCGCCGACACTTTTTCCAGCATGTGCTGCGGGAGCGGGCTGTTCCGCCGCAGTTCATCGACAATCGCCCCGCGGATGCGGAGGAAGGCGAACGTGCGGAACTGGGCGTTGCGGGTCGGGTCGAACTTGCCGGCGGCTTCCACCAGCCCGAGTACGCCGGCGCTCTCCAGGTTGTCCACGTCCACGCCGGGCGGCAGTTCGGCGACCAGCCGGCCGAGCACGTGGCGAACGAGCGGCAGGTGCGACAGGATGAGTTCATCCCGCTTGGCCTGGTCGGCCACCCGCTGGTATTGCAGGACTCCGCTGGCGTGGCTCACGGTGTCAATCCTCGGTGCAAATCAAGTGGTCCGCTCGCTCCGCGAGTGGGTTCTGCCCGGACCACTCGCGGAGCGAGTGGACCACTTCACCCGGTGAACGGGTTCCCGCCCGTCGTCTCGGCGGCCAGCTCGCTCGGCCGGATGACCGTCACCGGCTCCATCAGCAGGTCGGTCGGGATCTCCTGGTACGCCACCACGCTCAGGTCGGTGAGCGCCCGCGCCATCGCGTGCCGCACGCCCCGGCGGATGCTGCCGTCGCACAAGAGCGGCACCTCGTACCCGCGGGCGTTCGCCTTCTTCAGTTCGGTCGCCAGCCGCTGCATCAGTTGCTGCGAGCGGGTGAAGTCGAGGGCGATGTGCCCGCTCTTCTGCAGCCCGCCGCGGAACTCCACCTCCAACTGCGGGTCGAGCACGATGGCCCGCATCCGCCCGGTGGCGTCGCGGAAGCGGTCGCAGATGTCGCGGCCCAGGTCGGCCCGCACCCGCTCGGCCAGCTCCGCCGGGTCTTTCGTCTGCATGGCGTACGTGGCCAGGCTCTCCAGAATCCGCGGCAGGTTGGACACCGGCACCCGCTCTTCCAGCAGGGTGGTCAGCACGCGGTGCAGGGTGCCGACGCTCACCACCGTCGGGATCACTTCGTCCACCAGGGCCGGCGACACCTCCCGCACGCGGTCGATCAGCGCCTTCAGGTCTTCGCGGCTGAGCAGTTCGTGGGCGTGCTTCCGCACCACTTCGCCCAGGTGGGTAATCAGCACGCTCGGCGCGTCCACCACGGTGAACCCGGCCGCTTCCGCGCGGTTGCGGTCGGGTTCGGCGATCCACTTGGCCGGCAGGCCGAAGGCCGGCTCGCGGGCGTCCTCGCCGTCCACCGGCAGCGAGCCGGCCGCTCCGGGGTCGATGGCCAGCCACAGGTCGGGCCGCAACTCGCCGCGGGCCACCTCCCGCCCGCCGATCTGGATGCGGTACGCCTGCGGGTCGAGGCCCATGTTGTCCTTCACGCGAATGGCCGGCACCCACAGGCCGTTCTGCTTCGCCAGGTCTCGCCGCAGCCCGCCGATGCGGTCCACGATGCCCGGCCCGCGGCGGGCGTTCACCAGCGGCACCAGTGCGGCCCCCACTTCCAGCGCGATGCGGTCGGTCAGCAGGAAGTCGTCGGCGTACTGCTCGGCGGGCGTCCGCGGCGGGGCGGCGGGGGTCGCTTGTCCGCCGGCGGTCGGGGCGGCTCCGGGGGCGGCGGGGTCGGTCGCGTCCTTCTTCAGCGGCCGGCTCATCATCCGCGACAGCCCGAACAGCCCGCCGGCCAGTGCCAGGAACGGGATCATCGGCATCCCCGGCACGAACGCCAGGCCGAGCAGGATGACCGACCCCAACCGGAGCGGGGCCACACTCGCCCGCAGTTGACCGCTCAGCTCTTGCCCCAGGCTGTCGCCCGTCGCCGCTTTCGTCACCAGCATCCCCGACGCCACGGACGTAATCAGCGCCGGGATTTGGGTGATGAGGCCGTCGCCGATGGTCAGGATGCTGTAGGTGCTCACCGCCTGACCGACGGCCTGCCCCTTCACCAGCCCGACGACAATCCCGCCGACCAGGTTGACGGCGGTGATGATGACCGACGCGATGGCGTCGCCCCGCACGAACCGGCTGGCCCCGTCCATCGTCCCGTAGAACTCGCTCTCCCGCATCAGCTCGCTGCGGCGGCGGCGGGCTTCGGGCTCGTCGATCAGGCCGGCGTTCATCTCCGCGTCGATCGCCATCTGCTTGCCGGGCATGGCGTCGAGGGTGAACCGGGCGGCCACCTCGCTCACCCGCCCCGCCCCCTTCGTGATGACCACGAACTGGATGATGATGAGGATGGCGAAGATGACCAGCCCGACGATCAGGTTGCCGCCCACCACGAACTCGCCGAACGCCTTCACGATCTCGCCCGCGTTGCCGTTCAGCAGGATCAGCCGCGTGGTGGCCACGTTCAGCGCGAGGCGGTAGAGGGTGAGTAGCAAAAGCAGCGACGGGAACGTCGAGAACTCTAACGGCTTTCGCACGGTGAGCGTGATC
>JANNQE010000325.1:0-9763 GCA_031441625.1 Planctomycetia bacterium | reverse complement strand
GGGGGGGGGTGGTGGGGGGGCGGGGCACGCTGTTGGGCCCACCGCCCCCGGGGTGTGGCCCGCCCCCCACTCGCGGCGCGCGGGCACCACTTTCTACTTCTGGTTCATCGCCGCCAGGAAGGCGAACGCCTTGCCCTTGAGCGTCACGTTCAGCGTCAGTTGTTTGCCGCCGGTGCCGGTGATCTTGAGCGTGTCCAGGCCGTCGGTCTTGGTGTCCTCGAACACGCTGTTCACCACGTTCTTGATGGTGTCGGCGTCGGCCGTGTTGGTCAGCTTGGCGAACCGCACCCACGACATCTCGAAGTTCAGCATCGGGGCCTTCGCCGCCTTCGCCGTGCCGATGGCCTTCACGCCGTCCGCCTTCTCGCCGGTCTGCACGGCCAGCAGGTCGTCGCCGGTCAGCAGCCACATGGTGTCCGACGAGAACGGCACGCCGTCCGGGTTGCCGAACTTCAGCTTGTGGACGTTCCGCTTGCCGACGGTGTCCACGTCGGCGGTGAAATCAACCTGCTCTTTGGGCAGGATCGATCCGAACAGCTTGGCCGTCTTCTCGATCTCCTTGCCGTCCACCGTCTTCACCGCCGCCGTCAGCCCGACCTTCCCCTTGCCGCCGTCGGTCAGCACCAGCCCGAGTTGCAGGTCGCCGCTCGTCAGAGTGGGCAACACCGAATCGGTCACCAGCTTCGCCCCCACCTTGTCGCTCTCCTTGGCGTTGTCCACGAAGTCCTTCGCGATCCCTTCGAACAGCGTGGCGAACTTCTTTTTCGACTCCGGCGGCAGGGTGAAGTTCACGCCGAGCGCGAGCACCGGGTTCTTCACCGCCGCCACCAGCGCCGACACCGTGTCGCGGTCGGCGAACGAGGCGAGCGTCTTCGCCAGGGTGGTGCCGGTCTTCGGGGTGACGGTCAGCGTCAGCTTGATGTCGTCCGTCTTCGGCTCCACGTCCAGCACGGCGTTCAACGTGTCGCCCTCGGTGAGCAGCGTCTTCACGGCATCCACGCCGACATCCACCAGGAACTCGTTCAGCCGCTTCTGAGTCGGGTCGGCGGCCTTGTCCGCCCCCTCCTTCAGTTGCAGTTCGAGTTGCCCGTACACCGCCTTCCGCAGGTCGGCCGGGATGCGGTCGAAGTGGACGGTGGCCGTCAGCAGGCCGGTCATCTTGTCGGTGAAGAACGTCTTCGGGGCGATCTGCTTGTCCTTCGCCACCCCGTCGGCCGACCGCAGCGTGGCGTACATGTACCCGTCGTTGAAGCGGAAGTAGACGGTGGCCGGGAAGTTCGGCACGTCCACGCTGTAGATGCCGGTCTTCTCGTCCTTCTTCGGGTCAAGGTTCAGCTTGCCGGTCATCAGGGCGACGACCGACTCGGCATCGACCACCGGGATCATGAGGACGACGGTGCTGTCCTCCACCTGCTCGGCGAGCATGGCGTAGAAGCCGATGGGCCGCTTCACGTCCAGCCCTTCCAGGCCCTTCTCGTTCTCGGCGAACGCCTTAATCAGTTCGCCGAACTGCTTGGCCGTCTCGCCCTGGCCGAACAGCCCGCCGCCGTACTCGATCACCGGGGCCAGGTCGGTCGCGCCGACCAGCCGCACCTCCACCGCCGGCTTCGGCGGGGCCGCACTCGCCACCGCCGCCAGCCCGACCGCCGCCAGAACCGCCCACAGGAACCGTTGCATCTGTGATGCCCTCGAAGGGAATTGTGCTGGTACTACCCGCGTGGCGGCGGGCGGGTTTCGGGGAAGAAGCGACCTCACCCCCCGTCCCCCTCTCCCAAGGGAGAGGGGTGCCCGTTCGGGGACCTCACCCCCCTGCCCCCTCTCCATGTCATGGAGAGGGGGTGTTCAACCTGTGAAGGTGAAGGCGCGTCCGCAGAGGGCACCGAAGCGTCCGCACCTTGAACACCCCCTCTCCATGACATGGAGAGGGGGCCGGGGGGTGAGGTTTCCGCACCGACTCCGTAAAACACGCCCTGTTCCCAGGAGCAGCGAGATGAGCCAGAAGACGTGGGGCGGGCGGTTCAGCGGGGCGACGGACGAGCGGGTGGAGCAGTTCACCGAGAGCATCTCCGTGGACCGCCGCCTGTACCGGCACGACATCCGCGCCAGCCAGGCGCACGCCCGCATGTTGGCCGAGGTGGCGCTGATCTCGCCCTCCGAGGCTGAAGCGATTTGCACCACGCTCGACGGCATCGCGGCCGACATCGAAGCCGGGCGGATGGAATATAAAGTCTCGCTCGAAGACATCCACACGCACATCGAGAAGGCGCTCATTGCGAAGCTCGGCGACGTGGGCCGAAAGTTGCACACCGGCCGCAGCCGAAACGATCAAGTGGTGACGGATGTGAAACTCTGGGTGCGGGACGCCATCGACGAACTGGACGACCGGCTGAAGGAACTCCAGCGGTCGTTCGTGCGGAGCGCCGAGCGGGACGAGGGCGTGATTCTGCCCGGCTACACGCACCTGCAGCGTGCCCAGCCGGTGCTGGCGGCGCACTACTATTTGGCCTACGCCGAGAAGTTCCAGCGGGACCGCGAGCGGCTCTCCGACGCCCGCAAGCGGGTGAACGTGCTGCCCCTCGGGGCGGCGGCGCTCGCCGGCAGCTCGCTCCCCATCGACCGCGAGAGCGTGCGGAAACAGCTTGCGTTCGACAGCGTGGCCGCCAACAGCCTCGACGCCTCCAGCGACCGCGACTTCCTCCTGGAGTTCGTGTTCGACCTGTCGCTCATCGCCGTCCACCTGAGCGGGTGGGCCGAAGAGTGGATCATCTGGAGCACCACGGAGTTCAACTTCCTGGAGCTGCCCGATGCGTTTTGCACGGGTTCCAGCATCATGCCGCACAAGAAGAACCCGGACGTGCTCGAACTGATCCGCGGCAAGAGTGGCCGGGTGATCGGCACGCTGAACCAACTGCTGATTCTGGTGAAAGCGCTGCCGCTGGCGTACAACCGCGACTTGCAAGAAGATAAGGCCGCGCTGTTCGACGCCTTCGACACGGTGGTGGGGTGCCTGGCCGTCGCCGCCCCGATGGTGGAGCAGACGAACCTGCGGCGGGAGGTGATCGCCTCGCGGCTGGAAGACGGCTTCCTTGATGCGACGACTTTGATGGAATCGCTCATCGCCGCCGGCGTGCCGATGCGGTCGGCGCACGAGGCGGTGGGCACGCTGGTGAAGGAGTGCGAGCGGCGGAAGTGCCGGCTGACCGACCTGCCCGCCGAGGCGTTCGAGACGGCCGCACCGGGGTCGAGCGGGGTGAAGCAGAAGCTGGGCGTAGCGAACGCGGTGGCCGCGTTCCAGAGCTACGGCAGCACCGCCCCGGCCGAGGTGAAGCGGCAAGTCGAAGCGTGGAAGCAGCGTGTATGATGGGGTGTCACCAGTGAGGGTCGGCGATGGACGGTACGAAGCCCGAAGACGAACCGATGGAGTTCAACCTGGTTGAACCGCTACTCACTGGCGAAGCACTGGCACGCCATCTGAACTGGCTGGTGTTCAAGTATCGCGTGCTGAACCCGCTCGCCCAACGCTTACTGGCGGCCGCAAGGGCTGACGCGGAGCAAGTGGACACTCCTCATGTGATCGGCTCGGACAAGTCACGATCAGCGACCAGTGCCAGCCCCGAAGGGGCGACGGGGAATAGCCAGGGGTGACAGAGCCTCGAAGAGGCGACGGAACCCCTGGAACTGACGGTCCAACTGTCCCCAGGGGTTGCGCTCGCTGGCGCTCGCTCCACCCCTGGCTATTCCCCGTCGCCCCTTCGGGGCTGCACCGCGACCGGTTATAATCTCCATTTCATCACAGCCCGGACTCGCCCCCATGTCCCGCGCGTTCCTCGCCCTGCTGCTGCTGTCCGCCCCGCTGCTCGCCCAGGGCACGCAGGCCGACTACGACCGCTCGACCAAGCTCGGTGCCACCTTCGCCAACAAAGTGTTCCGCGATCGCGTCGAACCGAAGTGGTACGCCGACGGCACGTTCAGCTACGAGGTGGCCGTCACCGACAAGAAGACGGAACTGGTGCTGGTCGATCCGGCCAAGTCGAGCCGCACGGTGGTGAAGGCCGACGACCTGAAGGACAAGAAGCCGGCGGACGCGCCGCGTCCGGGTCCGGGTGGCGGTCGCCCGCCGCGGGGCGGCAACCGCTCGCCGGACAACAAGTGGGAGGTGAAGATCGACCAGTTCAACGTGGTGCTGGTGGACCGCGAGGGAAAGGGCGAGACGCGGCTGACGACCGACGGCAAAGAGGCCGACTCCTACGAGCGGGTGTACTGGGCATCCGACTCGAAGCACTTCATCGCCATCAAAACCAAGCAGGGGGGCGACCGCAAGGTGACACTCGTGGAGTCGTCGCCGAAGGATCAACTGCAACCGAAGACGAGTACCGCCCTGTACCTGAAGCCGGGCGACGCCATCCCGCAGCCGTTCCCGCACCTGTTCGACGTGGCGACGAAGAAGGAAATCCCCGTATCGGACGAGTTGTTCAACAACCCGTGGGACGTGAGCTACGAGCACTGGACGGCCGACGGCTCGCGGTTCCTGTTCCTGTACAACCAGCGGGGGCACGGGGTCATGCGACTGGTGGCCATTGACGCGGCGACCGGGAAGGCGACCGCGGTCATCAACGAGGAGTGCAAGACGTTCTTCGACTACGCCTACAAGTTGCACCTGACCTACCTGGACGACACGAACGAACTGATCTGGATGAGCGAGCGCGACGGGTGGAACCACCTCTACCTGATCGACATGAAAACGGGCGACGTGAAGAAGCAGATCACGAAGGGCGAGTGGCTGGTGCGGCGGGTGGACCGCGTGGACGTGAAGGCGCGTGAGGTTCACTTCCAGGCGATGGGCATCCACCCCGGCCAGGATCCGTACCACCTGCACGCCGCCCGCATCAAGTTCGACGGCACCGGGCTGGTCAAGCTGACCGACGGCGACGGCACCTACGGCACCGGGGGCGACCGCGAGGCGAATCCGCTACGCTACTCGCCCGACGGCAAGTACTACCTCGCCCGCCACTCGCGGGTGGACGCGCCGCCCGTCACCGAACTCCGCCGTGCCGACGACGGCAAGAAGGTGATGGAATTGGAGAAGGCCGACGTCACCGCGCTCGAAGCGGCCGGGTGGAAGCCGCCGCAGCGGTTCGTGGCGAAGGGCCGCGACGGCAGCACCGACATCTACGGCGTCATCCACCGGCCGACCACCTTCGACCCGAAGAAGAAGTACCCCGTCATCGAGTACATCTACGCCGGCCCGCAGGGGTTCTTCGTGCCGAAGGCGTTCGCCCCGGTCCACCGCTCGCCGACGGCGACGGCCGAACTCGGGTTCATCGTGGTGCAGATGGACGGCATGGGCACCAACTGGCGGAGCAAGGCGTTTCATGACGTGTGCTGGAAGAACCTGGGCGACGGCGGGTTCCCGGACCGCATCAAGTGGATCCAGGCCGCCGCCGCCAAGCACCCCGAAATGGACCTGAGCAAAGGCGTGGGCATCTACGGCGGTAGCGCCGGCGGGCAGAGCAGCACACGGGCGGTGTTCGCCCACCCGGACTTCTACACGGTGGCGGTGAGCGACTGCGGGTGCCACGACAACCGCATGGACAAGGTGTGGTGGAACGAACTGTGGATGAGCTGGCCGGTGGGCAAGCACTACGCCGAGCAGAGCAACACCAACCCGGACGTGGTGAAGAACTTCCGCGGCAAGCTCATGCTGACCGTGGGCGAGTTGGACCGCAACGTGGACCCGGCGAGCACCCTGCAGGTGGCGAACGCGCTCATCAAGGCGAACAAGGACTTCGACCTGATCGTCTTCCCCGGCGGCGGGCACGGGGCGGGCGAGACGCCCTACGGCCAGCGCCGCCGGGCCGACTTCTTCGTGCGACACCTGCTGGGCGTCGAACCGCGGAAGTAGGGTGGGTCTGACGGACGGCTTCCGTCCGGCGACCCACACGGGTGGTCCCGTCCGTGGGTCGCCGGAGCGACGCGCTCCGGACAGACCCACCCTACTTCGTGACCCGCCGCAGGACGGTGTAGTTCGTCCGCCCTTTGTCGTCGAAGTTGGCCGCCCGTTCGCCGCTCCGGTACACGAGGCGGATCTCGTCCCCGTCGATCTCGTAGATGCCCTTGTACTCGGGGCCGATGTCGATGTGCTTGGGCGACTGGTCCGGGTCGATCTTGATCACCCACTTCGACCCCGGCCCGTTGTCCCCCACCCCTTTCGACCACATGGTCAGGTCGTCGTCGAACTTCCAAGTGTGCTTGCCGCTCGAACCGTGCGACTCCACGTCCCACGTGCCGGCGAACACCTCGGCGTCCGGCCGTTTCGCCTTCAGCGCCTTCGGCACGGGAGCGGCGGAAGCCGACACGACCACGACAACGACGAGCAGGAGGGCGGTGAAACGCATGGCGGCACCTCACGGGGTCGAGTGATCTTACCCCCTCGGGGACGCCGGGGGGAAATTTCTCCCGCCGCGGTCACACGCCTGCCGGCCGGCGGTACGGGGGGTGTTCACTCACCTCACCCCCACCGGGAGCCGACCGTGAAGACCCTCCGCCGCCTCGCCCTCCTCGCCCTGTTCGCCGCCGCCGGCACCGCCGTCGCCGGCCCGCCGGCGAGCAACGCTCCCGCCCCCACCTCCGCCAAACTGGTCACCGCGGACCAACTGCGGGACGTGGTGCCGGGGTGGTTCAAGGGGGCGACTGTCGAAGGCAAGGGGGACACCTGCACGTTCTCCCTCCCGAAGATGCAGCACACGCTCGAAGGCGGGAAGGAGACGATGAACTGGTCGGTCTTCTTCCGCCTGCACACGCGGGCCGACTGCCCGACGGCCGTCCGCATCTTCTTCCCCTGCAAGGCGGTGCCGGCCGACGCCCACCCGGACCGGCTGGCCGACCTGCTGGGCATGAGCGGGGCCATCCAGGACAGCCCGGCGTACTTCATCATCTCCGGGTCGGGCAAGGACCGGATGCTCACCCTGGTGGCCGAGATGCCACTCGCCACGCTGGGCCGGGACACCCTGGAAGCCGAGATCAAGGGGCTGTTCCGGGCGGCCGAGAAGACCATGAGCCTGTGGACCGCCGACCTGTCCAAGCCGCCGGCGAAGGCGGAGAAGAAGGCCGAGCAGACCGGGCTGGCGGGGTATTGGAAGGACGTGCCGAGCGGGCAGGGGCGTCGGCCGATCGCGGACAAGGCCGGCCTCCTCGACCTGGCTTTCACCGACGACGGGACAGTGACGGCGACGGTGGCCCGGAACGATCGGGAGACGTTCAAGGACTGGGCGAACCTGACCGGCACCTACACCCTGAAAGGGGACACGCTGATGATCACCCCGACGGGAAGCAAGGCGGCGGAGACGTACACCGTGTCGGTGAAGGACGGACAACTCACCATCAGCCCAGACAAAGGCGACACGGAGCGGACGTTCGCGAAGGTGAAGACGACCCTGCACTTGTGGAAGTGATCGCCGCGAATGACCACCCCGCCCCGGAGGAAACCCCTCCGGGGCGGTTCCGTTTCGGGTGGAACCGCGACTCGCGGCCGTGCGTCGGAGCGGGTAAGATGTGAGGTGTTGAGCCACCCGTTCGCGGAGACCGTCATGCCCGACGTGACCATTGAAGACCTGGCCAAGCGGGTCGAGGAGCTGGAGCGGAAACTGGCCGAGTTGGCCAAGCCGCAACCGCCGGTGAACGACTGGCGGTCGGTGGTCGGCATCTTCGAGGACAACGAGTTCACCCGCGACATGATCGCGGAAACGCTCGCCATCCGCGAGCGGTCCCGTCAGGCGGCGAGGGAGGGCCGGTTCGATGATCCTGTTTGACTCCGACCACCTTACCGTCTTGGAGATGCCCGACTGCGAGCGGCGGCGGAACTTGCTCGCGCGGATGGCGTTGGCGACCGAGCCGCTCTCCGTCCCCATCGTCGCCGCCGAGGAGGGGTTGAAGGGGTGGCTGGCGTCGATCAACAAAGAGAAGATGGTGAAGCGCCAGCCGAAACCGTACCGCGAGTTGTCGAGGCTGATCCGCTTCTTCGCCGCCTTCCCTCTCATCGATTTCACCGACCCGGCCGCCGCCAAGTTCGACGAACTGCGGAAGGCGAAGGTGCGGATCGGCACCCAGGATTTGAAGATCGCCAGTATCGCACTGGTGAACGACGCCCTGCTGCTGACGGCCAACCGCCAAGACTTCGAACTGGTGCCCGGCCTACGGTTCGAGAACTGGCTGGACTTCCCACCCGCCTGACCCACCCCACCGACGACTCTCACCATGCCCGCCGAACCCCTCCCCGTTGATCGTCGCAACTTCCTCCGTGCCGCCACCGCTGCGGCCGGCACACTCGGCTTGACCGCCGCCACCTATGCCAAGGTGCCCGGCAGCCTGACCCGCGTGAATGTCGGGTTCATCGGCTGCGGCGGCCGTGCCCAAGCGCACATGAACCTGATTGCGAAGATGGCCCTGGACAACCGCGGCGTGTCGCCGATGGCCGTGTGCGACGTGTGTGACGGCCTCGACGAGCAGTACGAACACTCCTTCGGCGGCAGCACCACCACCCGCCGCTATTCGCAAGGCTTGTACCCCGCCGCGAGCAAGTGCGGGCTGAACCCGGCCGACAAGAAGCGGGTGGTGAAGGACTACCGCCGCCTGCTGGAACTGAAGGACGTGGACGCCGTGTGCATCAGCACGCCCGACCACTGGCACGCCCGACAGACGTTGGATGCCTTCGCCGCCGGCAAAGACGTCTACGTCGAGAAGCCGATGACCCGCACGGCCGCTGAAGCGGTGGCGGTGTCGGATGCCGCCGCCCGGTTCAACCGCGTGCTGGCCGTGGGTGTGCAGAGCCTGGCTGATCCCGTCTGGAAGACCGCCCACGATCTCATTTCCGCCGGCCGCATCGGGCAGGTGAGCCACGCCAGCGGCGGGGCGTTCCGCAACGACGCCCGCGGGCAGTGGCGGTTCTACCGCACCGTCCACCAGATGTCGCCCCGCACGGTGGACTGGGACTTGTTCCTCGGCCACCGCTTCGAGGTGAACGGCGTGCCGCTCGGCCCGACCGCCGCCGACAAGCCGTTCGACAAAGCCACCTTCGCCCAGTGGCGGTGTGATCGCCACTTCAGCGGCGGGCCGTTCACCGACCTGCTGACGCACCACGCCACCCGCCTGCTCGCCGCGACCGGCTGGCGGAACCCCGTCCGCGTGACCGCCGCCGGCGGGCTGTTCGTCGAAACCGACGGCCGCACCGTGCCGGACGTGGGCACGCTGGCGGTCGATTTCGACTCCGCTCACTTGCTGCTGACGAGCACCACGGCGAGCGCGTACCCGGTGGAAGAGGTGATCCGCGGGCGGAACGGGGCGATCAAGTTCGTGAAGGGCGGGCTGCAAATCATCAAGGACGACCCGCACGGCGGGGCGGGCCTGCCGCCGCGGTTGGAACGCGAGGTGCCGCCGGCCGAGGTGGTGCGAGTCGATGTGCCGAAGAACGAGACGGAGGGCCTGTGGGAGAACTTCCTGGCGTGCGTGCGGACGCGCGACCGAGGGACGCTGTGCGGGCCGGAGTTGGGCACGGCGGCGGTGGTGCTGGCCGACCTGGGATTGCGGAGCTTCGACGAGGGGCGTGCCTTCGGCTGGGACGCCGAACGCCGCGAAGCGGTGCCCGCCGACGCGAAGTGGCTGGCAGCGAGGAAGCGAACGGCGTAGGGTGGGTCGGGAAAGTCGCCGCACGCTCCGCGGGCGGTCGCAGTTCACTTTCGCGGACAGGCCATTGGCACCGCCTGCGGAG
>JANNQE010000324.1:0-12506 GCA_031441625.1 Planctomycetia bacterium | reverse complement strand
GCCCGGCTCTGGCTCGGAATGTCCGCGGTGGGCACGCTCGTCGTCTTGGCGGTGCTCGCGCTGGCCTTGGGCCTGCCGACCGCACTCGCCCCGAGCACCGACGCGCCCGCACCGGAGCAACTCCTGGGGTTGGCCGGCTTCGCCCTGATCTACGCCCTCGTGCAACTGCCGTTCGACGTGCTCGGCGGGTTCGTGCTGCCCCGTCGCTACGGCCGCTCCCACCCGCCGCCGGGGCGCTACCTGGCCGTCCTCGCCCGCGGGGTCGCCGCGCACACTTCGTTGGTGCTCTTGTCGGCCACGGCCCTGATGTTCGCGGGGAAGTACGGGGGCGTCGGCGGGACTGTGGCGGCGGGGGTCGTGGTCACACTCCTCCTGCTCCGCGGGCGGGGGATGATCGCGTCCGCAGTGGCTCACACCGAACTGACCCCGAGTGCGCCGGAAGGGACCACGTCGCCCGACCACGTCTCGGTCGGGATGGCGGAAAGTGCCGACGAAGGGTTCACCGGCGCGATCGTGGGCGTGTTCCGCCCGCGGCTCCACCTGCTGCCGATGAAGTGGGCACAGGTGTTGGGGGCCGAGGGACTGCGGGTCGCACTGAGGCGGCGGTCTCTGGCGGTCCTGACGGGCAGTTGGCGGCGGGGCAGGCTGCTCGCACTGCTGTTCACCCTCGCCGGCCTCACGACCGCGGCCCTGCTCGTCGGCCCGACCCGGCTCGGGACGGCGGCCGGGACCATCCAATTCAGTCTGTGGTTCACCCTCTGGTCCTTCGTGGGACTGCTGACACTGCCGACCCTGAGCCGCCGCGGGGTGGCCGAGGTGGACGAACGACTGCTGGCGGAGGGCTTCCCCCGCGAGGCGGTCGAGACCACGGCCCGCCGGCTCGACGACCTGCAGGACGGCGAGCGCGACCGCCCCGCGGTCGTCGAAACCATTTTCCACCCCATCCCCAGCCTGGAACACCGGCTCCGGGGGCCGCACGCCCACGGGCGACTCGGCTACTGGGACGCGGCCCGCACGTCGGTGTACCTGAGCCTCGCCGGTCTGGGTCTGCTCGGGCGTGCGGTCCATTGCAACTGCGGTCGGCCGGCCTTGTGGGTGTTCCTACCCACCGACTGAACCGGTGGCACTGTCGGCGAGTGTGTGAAGTCCGAGGCGAAGGAGGTCGGTGACGGGCGGTGGTTAGAATGCGAACGAACCCCATTGTCCCATCAGGAGTTGCGGCGTTCGGCACGTGAATCGTTCCGCCATCACCTCAGATCCGCAACATCCACGTCAACCTCGAGTTGCGTCAGGCCATCACCGAATGTGCGGGAGAGCCAATCACGTGTTGAACACCAGCTGTGCGTGAAGGCGGCGAAGGGGGACGAGAAACTGCGGGAGGAAAACGCGAAGGGAGGTGTCGCCCTGTTGTGGCGGACTCTCGACGCCAAAGGGTTCGGCTACCCATGGCGGAAGGACGCCGACATGAACCCGATCCGCGATCGGGCCGACTTCAAGGCAGTGTTCGCCGAGTTCGAGAAGCAGTCGGCCCTGAACAGGTAGATGTGTTCCCAACCGCGTCCGTCCGCCTTGCGGAGTCGGACAACACATCGCCGTCTGAGGGGTGCGACTGAAAACCGGGAAATTCGTGAGGGGTGGCGGCCGTGTCCGGCCATGAGCGGGGTGCGGCGCCTCTGCCCACCTCACCCACCCCTTACCGGAGAGTCCTCGGATGCGCTTCGCATTACTCCCCCTGCTGTTCCTCGCCGCCACCGCCACCTCCCCAGCCGCTGACCCGCCGTCAAAGGCGAAGCTGGCGGTGTCCGTCGGCGGGGCGTTGGACGCCACCGTCGGGCAGAAACTGACGCTCAAAGTCACCGCCGAACCGGAAACCGCGACGGTCACCATCGACGACGCCCCCCGCGGGATGGAACTGGCCGCCGGTGCTCTCATCTGGACTCCGACGGAAGCGCAGGCCGGAACCCACAGCGTCGTCCTGAAGGTGGCCGCCGGGGACGCTGAAAAGGTGAGCGAGTGGACGGTCGTGGTCCGCCCGCCGTCGGTGCGGGTGTCCGGAATCGGTCGTCAATTCGCCGTGTCCGAGGACGGCAAGACGGCCGTCGTGTACAGCCAGGAGCGAACCGACCAGTTCAGCAACGACTTGAAGAGGACGCTCACCCTGGTGGACTTGACGACCATGCGGGTGCTGGCCGAGACGCCGGCGGCCGAACTTCAGCAAGACGTCGGCCACCTCAGGAGTTTGGCGGTCGACGCCCACTACGTGTACGTCGCCGACAGCACCGCGGACCAGGTCGTCGTCCGCAGCAAGAAGGACCTGAGCGAGGTGAAGCGGGTGACCGTTGCCGCCCGCGGGATGGCCCTCCAGCCGGTGGCCGACAAGTACCTCTTCCTCAGCAACCAGCAGGGGGGTCGGGGGACGGTGCTGACCACCCCGGACCTCGTTCCGGCCGATCCGAAGGCGGTTGGCTGCGGGGTCCACCTGACCGCGAAGGGGCAGGTGGCGAGCAACCAGGCACCGCAGGCGGTGGCCGCCGGGTGGCTGTACGAGGGGCTGGTTTACGACCCGACGTTCACCACCGTGAAAGCCGTTGTTCACCCCCGTACGGTGGCCGAGTTTGGCACGAACGGCCTGCGTTGGGTCGGCCCGAACTACGGGTACAACGAGTACGGCGGCGGGTTCCCGGCACAGTACCCTGGCCAGTACGGAGTCACGTCCCCGACAGCGTGGCTGGCCCCATGGGGGACGTCGGCACAACCGGGCAGTCTGACCCAGGGCAAGAAGACCAGCCCACTCGCCGCCGACAAACCGACCCCAAACCAGTACGGCCCCGCCTTCACCGCGACCGCCGTCCTGCCGGACAAACCGACCGCGGCCTCGGTCCGGTACTTCGCCGGGCAAACCGATTTCGGACGGTTGAACAGACTGCGGGTCGAGATGTGGTATCACGACCTCGCGACCCTGACCCCGATCCGGAAGGTGCCGCTGCTCGACGAACCGATCAGCCAACAGGCGCTGAACAACAGCCTGGGCAACCCGCAACTCCTCACCCGCACCGGGGTGGTGTACTGCCTGTTCGCGGACCGGCTGATCGGCGTGCCGACGCCGAAGTTGCCCGCCGCCTCCGCCGCCCCGGTCCCGTACCTCGACCCGACCGCCGCCGTGACAGTCCTCGGAGACAAGGAGTTGTCGGTGAAACTACCAGCAGTCACAGGGGCGAAGGAGCCGGCCGAGTACGAGGTGATCAACCCCCTCCGCGGGGTCGAAGTCGACGGCGACAAACTGACCATCTCGCCGGACCCGATCCGCGAGAAGCTGACCGAAGCCGTCGTGGGGGTACTGGCCAATCACCGCAGCCCGTCGAACGGGCAGTTCGCACCGCCGGTGGAGTGCCTGGCGGCGTACCTCGAACAGGCGACCCCGGCGTTCGAGAAGCTGACGGGGAAGAAGCCGACCGGCATCCCCGTGTGGCTGAGCGTGGAGGTCGCGGCCCGCTCGAAGAACACCGACCGCGCGGATGGGCAGACCGGGGTGTTCGTCGACCTGCCGGCCGGTCCGGTCCTGGCGAAGGCGAAGGCGCGGCAGGAGGAGTTGATCGCCCAGACCCGCCCGCAGGCCGACCCCCGTGTCCCCGAGATGATCCGCTCGGTCGCGGAGAGCAGCAAGCGGGTGGCGGAACTGGAGAAGAAGGTGGACGAGTCGAACGCCAAGTTGGACCGGTTGCTCAAGGCTCTCGAGCCGAAGAAGCCGTGACGTGGCCGATCGGCCGGGAAGCCCGCACGGGCGACGCAAATGCCCTCTCACCGAGGGCGGTCGCCCACCCGCTGTGCGTCGGCACCACGGCGCCTTCGTAGGCCAGTGGGAATACACGGGCGACGATCACGGGTTCGTCGATGACTTCAATTCCCCATGCAGGAGCGGTCGAGATGAGTACTTCCGTACCCCGCGCCGACGGTGACCGGGGCGGCTGCGTTCTGGCACTGGTCCTGGCCGGAACCTCCGCTGCCATCATCGCTTTCTGCCTCGTCTTCGGGCGAGTTGGAGCACCGCCGGCACCGGCGACCGTCGTCCAACCGACCGCCCCCGCTCACCCGCCGAAGCCCTCGCCCGAGGCGGCGTGGACGGCCGCCTACTGGGGGACGATGGCCCGCGAACTGAACGACGGGCGGGCCGACGTGCGGCGAGCGGTCGCAGTCGAGCAGGAGAACCGCCTCCCCGCCCGTCTCCTCTCCCCTGCCGCCACCCCAGCCCAGCGGGCGTCGGCCGTCGACCTGTGTCGCGGGCTGCTCGCCGATCCCGACCCCGAAGTACGGGTGCGGGCGGCCGGGTGGCTGCTCGCCCTCGCCCCGCCGGCCAAGTGGGAGGACATCCCCGCCGCGTGCCAACCGCTCTTGGACCACCCCGATCCGGGGGTGCGGGTGCGGGCGGCGGTAGCCATGTGGCGGGCCGGTGGGGCCGCTGGGGGTGTGGTGTTAACGAACTCGGTGCAAGACGGTGCGATGTCCGAAGACCTCCGAATGCGGGCGGTGCGGGCGGCCGACCCCGAACGGTTGCCGCCCGGGATGGCCGATTCCCTGGTGGGGGTGGCGGGCTCGTCCGCAGAGCCACTCGCCCTGCGGGTGAAGGCGATCGCAGCCCTGAGGCCGCAACGGACGGATTTCCGTGAGCGGCACCCGGACATGGCCGCGATGATCGACCGGGCGGTCGGCTACCCGGCCGAGGACCGGCGGTTCCGAGCGTTCTGCGCGCACTTCCTCACCCCCGACTCGGTCGAGCGGTTCGCCTCGATCGTCCGGGTGTTGGCAATCTCCCCGGACGAGCCGAAGCCGTTCGACCCGCAGGTGGCCATCGTTCGCCGGGTGCTGGCCTCTCACTTGGCCCGTCTGTCGGCCGAGGCGGTATCGGACGGGTGGCTGACCGACGGTGTGCTGGCCGACTTGGCTGCCGCTTCGGGCCAATACCGCTCCCCCCGGGTCGAGCCCGGGTTCGGCCCGGATGGGGAGCCGTGGGGGGTGGTGCCCGAGGGTCAGGGGACCGCCGCGGCGTTTGACGAGCAGGCCCGGCGGTGGCTCGTCCGCGGTGGCATGGCTGCCGTCCCGCACCTTACCCGCCACCTGCTCCACCCGTACGCCGGGGTGCGAAACCTGAAGGCCCTGGCCGAGTTCGGCCCCGACGCCCCGGACGCCGTCCCGGCGGTCCTCGCCCTGTTCGACCCGGCCGCCCACACCACCCTGCCCGAGCACGAGCGGAAGGCGGCTCGGTTGACGGCTGTCGCCTTCCTGGCCAAGCTGGGGCCACGGGCCGAGGATGCCGCGGAACCACTCGCCCGCGAACTGGCCGCCGCCGAGTACACCGCCGACGAGCGGTCGCGGCTGTGTGAGGCGTACGTCCAGGTCGGCGGAGACTTGACGACCCGACTCATCGCCCTGCTCCGGTCCGACCACCCGCCCGTACGTGCGTGGGCGGCGGCGCAACTCGGGAAGCTCGGCCCGGACGCCCGCGAGGCGGTCAGCCCACTGGTCGATGCAGTGCGGGCGGACACGACGAACGACTGGGCCGTGTACGCCAAGGCGCTGGGGCAGATCGGCCCGGACAGCGTGCCGGGGATGAAGGTGCTGCTGGCCGACCGGGAAGAGAGGCTGCGGATCGTCGCCCTGAACGTGCTGGCGTACATCGGACCCGAGTGCCGGTCGGTGGCCACCCCGCTGCTCCGGACGGTGATCAAGGGGGACAAGAGCGACGAGGTGCGGGCAACCGCCCTGGAGGCGCTGGGCGAGATCAACCCGACCGAGGCGAGCGAGCTGGGATGGTCGCCGCAGCGGTCGTCCGCACCGTCGGGTCAGTCTGACCCGCTCGCGGCCGCCCTGCAGCGTGAGATCGAGCGGCGGCAGCAGGCGCAGGCGTCCCAACCCTACCAGCCCTACCGTTACAGCCCGCCGGTGATCGTCCCGTTCCCGGTGCTTCGGGGGCCCCCCAACCCTCGGCCGGCCCCGCCCGCTGTCCGTCCCCGGTTCGGTCGCTAGGACCGTCCGTGTTCTCACCGCCGAGTGGCAGCGTGTCCACCGTCGCAACCGCGTTGGCCCACAGGCTGGTCTTGGCGCTGCGCAGGCTGGCGTCTTTCATGAAATCGCCCCCTGTCCGCCGTGAGGTGAAGAGCCGCCAGAAACCGAGGCCCGTTGAGTTGGTTCCCCACGAAAGTTCTGCCGCTACGGGTTCACATTTCAGTCGATAGGATGCTCGCGGTCGGTCGTGGCCAACCAGTCGCCCCTGAAGTCCTGTTCGCGGGTCCTCGGTCGACGATCCTTCGGTCGACCAGAGCGGTCCGCTCGGGCAGCGTGCGGCGGATGGCTTCAACGCTCACTTCCCGCCACCGAGCCAACCGGGCGAGCGGGGAGAGGCGACCGCTCAGGTCTTCGTCCAACCGGTCCCTTTCAGCCGTCCAACGGGTGAGCAGTCCACGATCCCTGGGGAGGTTCACAGTCGGCGGCGGACGAGAACAGCTCCAACGCCCGATCGAACTGCTGCTGCCGCTGATACAGCGTGCCGAGGCCGGTCAGCGCCCGCCCGCGGGTCGGCCCGTTCTCCCGCTCCACCCGCAGGGCGTCCAGGTAGAACCGCTCGGCGTCCGACCGCCGCGCCACCTCCCGGTACACGTCGGCCACCAGCACGGCGGCGGTGGCGAGGGTCGGGTCGTCCGGCTGATCGGCGAGCGCGGGGAGCACCTCCGCCTCGGCCAACCGCAGGGCGTCGGCGAACCGGCCGACGTCAGCCAGGGCGGACAGGCGGTCGGTCGGAACCGCGGTGTGGGTGGCGGGCACGGTGGGTTCTCGGAGGTCTTTGAAGGGAGCGGTGCCGCCTCGCCACAGTATGGCCGACGAGGGGTGGGACCCATCAGGTGGAGATGCGATTTTCGCCGCCGCGGCAGAACGCCTATGCCAGCCGGTCCCAGGTGGTGCGGATCAGGTTCAGCTTCCGCTCGACGGTCGGCACGGCGCGTTCGATCTTGCTCGAGATCTCGACGTTCGTCAGCCCCTCCATCTTCCACACGGCGATCTGCCGCAGGTGGTCGGAGTCTAGCGCCGCCAGCAACCGCCGGCACTCCTCGGCCACCTCCGCCGCGAACGCCGGGTCCGGCTCCCGCCCACGCACCCCCGCCACCACGTCCACGTCGCCCTTGCCCACCTGCCCGAGCGGCACCACCTTCCCCCCGCCCCGCTTCAGGCGGGTCTCGTACTTCACCTGCCCGATGGCCTTCTTGGTGGTGATGTCGAACAGCACCTTCCACAGGTCGTGGCGGTCGTCGAGGGCCGGGAAGCGACCGTCGTCCACCCCCTGGCAGAAGCTGTTGAAGGCGGCGAGGGCGATGTCCTCCTCGTCGGCGATGGCGTTCGGCACCGGTCGCAGCCGCTTGCGGGCGACTCGCACCAGCTTGGCGTAAAACTCCCGCCACAGCGGGGCCGCCGCCGCCGGGTCGCCGGCCTTCAGTTGGTCCAGCCACACGGTCACCGTGCCGGGGTCGTCGTCGTCAGGAACATCGGGCATGGGGGAACCTCGGGTCATTTGTCAGGCTTCGGGGCCGGCAGCACCTCCCGCGGCGGCGGGAGGTAGTCGCCGACCAGCACGACCGAGTAAACCGGCTCCTTGTTGATTACCCACGAGTGGACGTACTCGGGGCGAAGCCCGCGGGCCTTCGCGTCGGCCAACTTTGACTCGTACTCCTTCAGACTCAGTGGGGCGTGATACTCCCAGGCTGTGTCGTGCGGCCGCCGGTGACGATGAGGCGGACGGTCACTTCTTCCCCGGAGCAGCAAGGTCAGCTATGAACGGCCGCGTGTCCCACACCTTCGCCGTTCTGTCCCAGCTCGTGGTCACGATCCGCGTGCCGTCCGAACTGAACGACGCTGAAGTGACATTATTGGTGTGCCCCTTGAGGGTGAGGACCTCGGCCCCCGACTTGGCGTCCCACACCTTCGCCGTGTTGTCGGCGCTCGCGGTGACGATCCGCGTGCCGTCCGCGCTGAACGACGCTGATTCGACATTATTGGTGTGCCCACTGAGGGTGAGGACCTCAGCCCCCGACTTCGCGTCCCACACCTTCGCCGTTCTGTCCCAGCTCGCGGTCACGATCCGCGAACCATCCGCGCTGAACGACGCCGTATAGACATGATCGGTGTGCCCCTTGAGGGCGAGGACCTGGGTATTGCACAGGCGGTAGACGTATCTCCACTCCCAGCCCCGCAGATCGGCCCGCGTGCTGTCAAGCAAGGCCACGGTTGCCGCGACGTTGTTCTCACGCCATTCCTGGTGAGCGACCTGGAGCGTCCGACCGTATTCGAACCGCTCGAACCGCTCCCGTTCCTTCACGGCCAGCTTTCGTTGCTCCTCCTCGGCGTCACGGGCCGTTACCGCCTCGGATTTCGCCTTCTCCGCCAAATCGCGAGCGGTTTCGACTTCTCTCTTCTGCTCGGCCAACTCATCCCTCGCAGACACTGCCTCGGCCTGAGCTTGCTCGGCGGTGCCGCGGGCCGTGACGGCCTTGCCGGCCAGTACCGCGAATCCGATGGCCACGGTGATCAGCACCACGCCGGCCAACCCGGCGGCGTACAGGCCGGCGAGGGCCGGTTTTTTCCGCACCCAATGAGCCATCTTCTCGATTGCGTTCAACGGCCGAACCGAAACCGGCTCCCCCTCCTGCCAGCGGCGCAAGTCGTCGGCCAACGCCTGGCAACTCGGGTAGCGGTCCTCGGGCCGCTTGTTCATCGCCATCAGGCAGATGGTTTCCAGGTCCTTCGGTACGTCCGGGCGGTGCATGCTCGGCGGGTCTGGTTCCGTGCGAATCTGGTTGAGAATCACCGCAGCGACCGGGCCGCTGAACGGCGTTTTGCCGGTGAGCAGTTCGTACAGCACCACCCCGCAGGAGTACTGGTCGGCCGCCGGGCCGACGGCTGCCGTGTCGCCTTTCGCCTGCTCCGGGGCCATGTAGTTCGGGGTGCCTATGACCGCCCCATCGTTCGTCAACTTCGACTCGGCGTCCTGCCGGGCGGCCAGCCCGAAGTCCATCAGGTGGACGCGATCTTGGGCATCGAGCATGACGTTGTCGGGCTTCACGTCGCGGTGGATGATGCCTTCCCCGTGCGCGTACGCCAGCGCCTCGGCCAACTCCCACACCAGCCGCGCGGTACGGTCGAAGGCCAGCCCGCCGTCGCTCGCCTCGACGGCGTCGGCCAGCTTCTGCCCGCGGATAAACGCGGACGCGATGTAGTACTGCTCGCCGTCCTTCCCGGCGTCGTACACCGGCACGATGTGCGGGTGCCGCAGGTTGGCCGCCGCCTTGGCTTCCCGCAAGAACCGCTGCACCCGCTTCGGGTTGTCCAGCACCGCGGCGTGCGGCACCTTCAGCGCCACCTCGCGGTCCAGTTGCGGGTCGTACGCGCGGTACACTGCGCCGAACGCCCCGGCCCCGAGTTTGCCCCGCACCTCGAACCGGCCGATCATCTGAGGTGAGGCCGCTGGCGTAGACGGAGCCGGGCGGTCCACGGTGGCGTCCTTCTTGCCGTCGCTCGTCGCCGCGGCGATGAACGTGCCGGTGCAGTGCGGGCACTTCAGCCGCTTGCCGACGGCCTCGTCCGGCACCCCGGAACGTGCGGTTGCAGGCGGGCGTCGGGCAGGACACTAGGAGGGGCATCGTTGGGTTTCCTCGGTACCGTTTCCAAAGTTTTATGCGTGCTGTTTTGTCTGAGTATATGATTAACGCCGAATGATGCCTCACGCGGTACAGATTGATGTATTGTTCAGAGTTTTGAAGTTGTGCGTGAGCAGGGTAGACATCTGATCTTGGAACCGGGTGTCGAGGCCATCGAGAACGTCGTTGTTGGCGAACTGGTCGCCGACCGCCTTGGCGATGCCGAAGTCGATCACCTTCACCACCGGCCGATCGTCGGCGACGGCGACCAGCACGTTCCCCGGTTTGATGTCGCGGTGGATGATCCCCTTCTGGTGGGCGTGCTGGATGGCCTCGCACACCGACACGAACAGGCTCATCCGCTGCTTCGAGGTGAGGGCGTGCGTGTCGCAATACTTGGTGATGGACACCCCCTTCACCAGTTCCATCACGAAGTACGGGCGGCCGGCGGGGGTGGTGCCGGCGTCGTACACCTTGGCGATGTTCGTGTGGTCCATCACCGCCAGGGCCTGCCGCTCGGCGTCGAACCGGGCGAGCACCATCCGCGAGTCCATGCCGGCCTTGATCACCTTCACCGCCACCAGCCGCTCCATCGGCGGGGCCTGTTCGACCGCCCACACCTCCCCCATGCCCCCGCGGCCGATCTTCTTCAGCAGGGTGTACTTGCCGTCGAACACCATCCCCGGCTGCAGGTCGGCCGCGCCGGCGGGCGGGGCCGCCCCCCACTGGCGGGTCTCGCCTCCCGACTGGTAGCACGCCTCCAGTTCGGCGAGGGCCTGGAGCAGGTCGGGGTGGGCGTCCGGGTCGAGGCCCTCGGCCCGTAGGAAGGCGGCCGGCTCCACCCCCTGCCCGGCCTTGATCAGGAACTCGAAACGGTCGCACAGGCGGTCGTCGCGGACTTCCGGCCAGGCGGTCTCGTCGAACGGTCGCGGGTCGGCGTCGGGCACGGGGCGTCCTCGCGCTGGGGGGCACTCCGACTATAACCGTTCGCGGTCGCGGGCCATCATTCGGGAGACGGCGAAATCGGTGATGGCCCTCGCGGGCGGTCGGCCATGAGTGGGGTGCCCCCCGGAGGATCACCGATGAACACTCGCGAACACCTGCTGGTTCTGGCCGTGGTCACGGCCCTGGTCGGCCTGACGGCGACCGCTGCCCGCTCCGCCGACGAGAAGAAGCCGGACAAGCCGGCGGCCAAGTTCACCCGCACCGAAAACGTCGTCTACGGGCACCGCGACGGCCACGCGCTGACGATGGACGTGTTCACCCCGACGGCCGGGGCGAACGGGGCGGGCGTCATCATCTGCGTGTCGGCCGGGTACACGTCAAGTCGCAAACTGCTCGACACCGTCTTCCACCCGCTGACCACCACGCCGTTTCTCGACCGCGGGTATGTGGTGTTCGCCGTCATGCACTCCAGCCAACCGCGGTACACCGTCCCCGACGCCATCGATGACACCCACCGGGCGGTCCGGTTCGTCAAGGCGAACGCCAAGAAGTTCGCGGTGGCCGGTGACAAGTTGGGCATCGCCGGCGGGTCGGCCGGCGGGCACTTGGCCCTGATGATGGGGTGTGCCGGCCGGGTGGGGGATGCCGACTCGGCCGACCGGGTGGAGCGGGAGTCGTCGCGGGTGGCGGCCGTCGGCTGCTTCTTCCCGCCGACCGACTTCGTGGCCCTCGACACGACGACGCCGCCGAAGGAGTTCGCGGCCGCGTTCGACTTCCACGACCTGGACACCGCGAGCGGGAAGTACCTGCCCGTGACGCCCGCCCGCCGGAAGGAGATCGGGGCGTCCATCTCGCCGATCACCTTCGCCGCCAAGGGGTCCGTCCCGACGCGGATCATCCACATGCGGGGGGACCCGGTGGTGCCTTTCGCGCAGTCCGAAGCGATGATCAACAAGCTGAAGGCGGCTGGGGTGGAGTGTGACCTGATGGCACTGGACGGGAACAAGCACTTCCACCCAGGCGTCGCCCGAGACATCCCCGCGGTGGCCGACTGGTTCGACCGACACCTGATCGACAAGAAGTGATCCCGCCGGGTTGGTCGTGTTCGGGCGCTAGACCACTACCACCGGTGTGGAGTACAGTAGACCTCATGACTATGCCTTCCCCGTGAGCGACCCGATCGTCTCGACCGGATCGATCGAGTACCGCCCCTCCCGCGGAAAGTAGGAGCGGAAGAACACGACCCGCTCCTCGGAAGGAGCGATAGGCCCCGCCGGCCCGGTGTGGGTGAACACCGAGATGAACTCGCCGCCCGTCGGAGGTGAGAACCGCCCCGAATCCGTCCGGCCCGGCCCGGTGGTGTCAAATCGGGTCCCGGCCCACGGGACGCGGGCAGCCCGACGACCACCCCGATGCCCGCCCACTGCGTGACCGAGGTCGGCTCGCGGAACAACAGGTGGAGCGGGAGCGGGGTGCCGACCACCGGCCCCGTCCACGAACGCCATGACCACGTGCGCCACCGGCGCTGGCTGGGGCCATGTCAACGTCGCGTTGGCCAGACACGCGAAGGCAGGGGCTTTCCGCACACTGGTCCAACGGTACTGATAGAATCATGACCTGGATGAGGCACTGCCCCAGCCTGATCACTTTTGTCCGCTCGCTGGTCCCCATATGCCCTTCGCCGTCACCTGCCCGAACCCGGCGTGCGGCCAGCCCACCCGCCTGCCGGACGAGCTCAGCGGCAAGTGGGTGTGGTGCCCCGCCTGCCGGGTGCCGTTCGACGCCCCGCCCGCCACCGTGGCCCCCAAGGCCACCACCGACGGCCGCCCGCGGCGGGCGACACCGGTGTCGCCCGCGGCGGTGGAACAGGTCGGCCGGTTC
>JANNQE010000323.1:0-3831 GCA_031441625.1 Planctomycetia bacterium | reverse complement strand
GAACAGCGGCCTCACGGCCGCCGCTCGCCAAAATCCGCAGGCACACCTCCGCTGTTCGGAAATCAAGGGAGGCACGGAACAACCGATTGACCGCCGCCCGCCGCCCTGCCATCTTCGACGAGAACGACCCGTCGTCCCGTCCGGATCGCGTGCCACGCGACGAACCCGTGCCGTCCTGTTCGCCGGGCTGCTCGTTTGCACCCTGGCCAGTACCTGTTCATGGGCAACGACTGACTCCCGCACCTGTGAGCCCGAAGCGCGAGCGAGGGGCCAACGGCTGACATGGAAGACCGGGAGGTGACAGGAGGCGCACCCCATCCCGCCACCGAGGTCGCCCGCCGGGCGAATCGTCGGGTAGACTCCCGGCATGTGCGCCAGATACACCCTCGCCGTGCCGGACGACGAATTCCAAGAGCACTTCGAGCTGCTCATCCCGCCCGGCCTTCACCCGCGGTTCAACATCGCCCCCAGCCAGCCGGTCGCCGTCGTCGGCCTGAAGGCGGGCGGGTCGGCCCGCGGGCTGGTGCCGATGGCCTGGGGGTTCGTGCCGCGGTGGGCGGCCGACCCCCGCTCCGGCCCCCGCCCGGTAAACGCCAAGGCCGAGACCGTCCGCAACTCCCCGCCGTTCCGCAACAGCTTCCGCGACCGCCGCTGCCTGCTGCCGGCCACCGGCTTCTTCGAGTGGGAGACCATCGGCAGGGAAAAAGTGCCGCACCTGTTCCGCCCGACCGCCGGCGGGGTGATGGCGTTCGCCGGCATCTGGGATCTGTGGAAGCCGAAGGGCGGGGGCGACCCGCTGTTCACGTGCGCCGTCGTCACCGTGCCGGCGAACGCCACCGTCCGGCCGCTGCACGACCGAATGCCGGCCATTCTCGGCCGGGAGAGCTACGCCGACTGGCTGAACCCGAAGGCCAGCCCGGACGCGGTGTTCGATTTGCTCCGCCCCGCCCCGGACGACCTGCTCGAACGGGTGCAGGTCCACCGCGTGGTGAACAGCTCGCGGGTGGACACGCCTGAGTGCGTGCAGGCGGTGTGAGCGGCGGAGCCGGCTCAGTAGTCCAGGCTGAAGCCCAAGCCGGCGTACCGCTCGCGGTCGCGGAACAACTGGCCGAACATGGAGTGCCCGTCGAAGAATTCGGCGTACACGCGGAACTGGCCCAGCCGCTGGTCGGCCTTCCGCCACATCCAACCCACCTGGTAGTTCATCGTCACCTCGTAGTTCACTTCCGGGTTGAAGGCGGCGTTGATGGCCGCGAACGGCTGCCCCTTCCCCCCGGTGCTCTCCCGCTTGAACCAGTCGAACCCGGCGTCGTACCGCCACCGCTCCGGCAGGCCGGGAATGCTGCGGTACACCGCATACCCCACCTGCGCGTAGGTCCGCAACTGGTTGTCCCACAGGTAGCCCAGCGCGGCCACCGCCTCGTCCCGCTCGAACTTGATCCGTTGCCGCCCGAGGAAGGCGCTGAACTCGTCGCCCAACTGCGTGCTCGTGTGCTCGTACCCGATCTTGCCCCCCCAGTTGCCGGCGCGGAAGGTGAACGGCAGCCCGTACCGGTAGTCCTGGGCGATGGACTCGTCCCCGCGGGAGAACCGCAGGTGGGCGACGGCGAACACGTCCATCTGCCACTGAATCCACGGGAAGCTCTCCGGCCGCAGGCGGATCAGGCCGGCCGTCAGGCCGATGCTCGGGTCGGTGGTGCGGTTGCTGAAGTAGCTGTTCACGTCGCTCATCACCACCGACAGCCGGGCCTCCCTCTTGTCGGCCAGCTTCGGCTCCCACAGCAGCGAGGTGGGCAGGAACTCCCACTTCTTCCGCGGCGGGTCGCAACAGATGGTCGGCTCGCTCACCAGGAGGTCGCCGGCGGTGACGGACACCCCGGCGGCCGGCGTGGCTGTCGGCGGCGCGGGCACCACCGGGGCGAGCGGGTTGGGCGGGAGGGCGGGCACCGGCGGCGCGTCCTGCGCGACCGCGCCGAGGGCAGCGGTGGTGAGTGCGATGAGACACGCGAGGCCGCGTGCGCGAGAGGCGGGCGTCATGTCCGACACCTCCGGAGTGAACGGAGCAACCTGGGGAATCCGTTCAACTCATCGGACCCTCCCGACCTACAGGTTCAGCCCGATTGGGCAGGAAAAGTGGAATGGGAGGGGAGAGGGCGGTCGGCCGGATGCGGGGGGCAGCGACCCTTGGGAGATTTGGGGGAAGCGATTCAGGCCGTCGCCAGTGCGAACAGCTCGTCCGCCCGGCGTTCGATCAGGTCGCGCATGGCCAGCACGCCCCGCCACGCCTCGGGGATGCCCGCCTCGCCGTAGAACGCCCCGGCCAGTTGGCCGTACACCGCGCCGGTCGTGTCGGCGTCGTCGCCCAGGTTCACGGCCAAGAGTGCCCCACTCCGGAAGTCGTCGGAACGGTGAAACGCCCAGAGTGCCGCTTCGAGCGACGGCACCACGTACCCGGCACCGACGATTTGCGGCGGGTCTTTCAGTTTGAATGAGCCGTTGGCGATGGCGTTGATCTTCGGCGCGAGTGGCTGGCGATCCCACAACCCCGGCACGGGCGAGAAGCCTGCGGTCAACAACTCGTCCTTCGACCGCCCTTGGAGTGCCCCGACGATCAGCCCGCCCAGATACCGACAGGCGTCCACGCACTCGCGTGCCCCGTGCGTGGTGACGGAGGACCTCGCCGCCATCATGATCGCCTGCTCCGCGTTGGCCGCGTACCGCAGTGGCACGGGGGCCAACCGCATGACGCTGCCGTTGCCGGCGGAGTTGTCTTCCGCCACCGGCACGAACGACTTCCGCTCCCAGAAGCCGGCGAGTGAGGAGCGCGTCTGGTTGCCGATGTCGAAGCACCGGCCTTTCACGCTCAGGTGCCCCTCCTTCCACCACCGACAGTAGGTTTCGAGTTGGTGCTTCTCATCGAAGCCCTTCTCCACCAGGCTTTCCGCGAGGCACAACGCCATCGTCGTGTCGTCCGTCCACTCGCCCGGTTTCAGGTCGAACGGCCCGCCGCCGACGATGTCGGTGAGCGGGGTGAAGGTGCCGGGCGACTCGAACTCGACGGTGGTGCCGAGGGCGTCGCCGGCGGCGAGGCCGAGGAGCGAGCCGCGGAAGCGGGAGCGGTCGAGCACGGTGGCCCTCAGTTGGGGGTGGTGGCGGCGCGGGCGAGGTCGGCGGCCCAGGCGTCGTCCGGCGGGGGCAAGCGGGGTTCGGGCAAGATCTGGTAAATGTGATCCTCGTACCCCGCGTCGTCGTACACCTTGTGCAACAGAGCTTGGAGGTCGAGAGTCGGTTCGGGCTGACCCGGTCGGAGGGGGATTGGGATGACCGGCAACCGCTCGCGGAGGCGAACCGGCCAGAACCCGACCCGCGGACGTTCGGGGGATCGGCTCACCGCGACCAGGTAGTCACAAGGCGGCACACCCGCCCACGGCATCCGCAGTCCGCCGCGAAGCAGGTCGATTTCCACCAGGTTGGCGGGGGAGGCGAGCAATCGTCGGCACTTCAGAATGTGCTGTGTGCGGTCGTCGCCGGGGGATTTGTTCGACGGGCTGAGCAGTTCGACGGCGGCGACGAGTGACCGATCCTCCCGGTCCCGCACTTCCAGGTAAGAAATGCGGTGCAACTCGACCTCCGGCGGTACGGCCCCGAACGCCGGGGCTTCCAACACCGCCACCGTCCCGCCCGACACCGGGGGGCGGGCGGCGATGACTCCCAGGTCCGGCCGGCCGACCCGCTCCCGCTCGTCGTCCTCGTCCTCAATCGCGTGCAGGTAAACGTACTCCTCGATCTTCACCACGTAGTTCGGCCGCACCTGCCGCACCAGCGCGGTGC
>JANNQE010000322.1:0-10003 GCA_031441625.1 Planctomycetia bacterium | reverse complement strand
CCGGAGGGGAGCGCGCCGGAGTGAGACGCGCTCCCCTCCGGGTCGCGGCTACGGACGGGCTACTTGCGGTACGCGGGCACGGCTTGCACGGCCTTCCGCACGGCGTCCATCTCGGCCTTGAACTTGGTGTCGTCGGTGCCGCCGAACTTCGCCTTGAACGCCTTATCGGTCAGCCCTTCGGCGAACGCCGCGATGTCCGGCACGTGGTCGCTCACCACGAACTGCTTGGCCATCGCCGCGATCCGCTTCGGGTCGGCGGTGACGGCGGTGGCCAGTTCGATGCCGGCGAGGTCGGCGGCCAGGTCGGCGAAGCTGAACCCGCTCGCCCCCTTCATGTCGGTCATCTCCTTCGCCAGGCCGGCGAACTCGGCCGCCGCCGCGCCGAAGGTCTCGGCCAGCGCCGCCGACACCGCGAAGTGCTGGCACAAGTCTCGCCGCCCGCGGACGGTCGGCCGGCCGAGCACCTCCAGCCGCGCCTTGCGGTCGTCGTCGGTCTCGGTCGCCAGCACCACCTTCTTCACCACCGGCTTGTCTCGCAGGATGGTGCTGTCGTCGAGCGCGACGCCGAGACCGATGAGGAACGCCCGCGACTGCCGCTTGTCGTCGAGCACGGCGGCGGCGGACGCGGCGGCCTTCACGTACTCGGCGGTCAAGTCGTCGCCCTTCGGCCGCGTCTTCTCGTCGGCCGCCAGTTGCGTGGCCCGCTTCGTCACGGCCTGCACCACCGCCCGCACCGCCTTGTCGTCGTCGCTCAGGTTGCTCGCCGGGATCACTTCGGCCGGCACCGGCTTCACGTCGGGCACGTTGGGCACCAGTTCGCCGTCGCCGGTCAGCGCCGCCGCCAGGTCGCGGGCCTGAGTGTCTTCTGACTTCAGCGCCTCGTGAACCACCGCGATCGACTTGTACAGCACCGCCAGCCGAGCGCGAGCTTTGGCGGAGAACTGCTCCGGCTTCGGCCCACGAGCCGCCTCCAACTCCTCCGCCCAGATGTGCATGACGATCAGGTTGTGCGGGTCGAACTGCACCACCCAGTCCCGTTTCGCCGCCCGCCCGTCGCCCAGCTTCACCCGCATGACCGACCCGCCGTCGGCCGACCGCACCGCCCCAAGCCAACTCGCCAGCAGGTGCGTCACCACCTCCACCCGCTCCGCCTCCGCCTTCGGCAGACCGTCCTTCACCAGGGCGTGCGTGGCCGTCGGTGGTGCCACCAGTTCGTCCGCCTTCACCGCCCGGCTGAGGAAGCCGAACGCCCGCCCATCCTTCACCGTCGCGGCCCGCTCGAACTGCCCCATCGCCGCCAACAGGCTTTCCGGCTTCGCGTCGGTCTCCCACTCCCGGATTTCGGCGACCTCGAACCGCACCCCGCTGTGCCTCTCAATCAGCTTGGCGGCGGCGGTGAACCGCTCCCGCACGGCCTTCTCGCTCGCCTCCTTCACCAGCGGGTTGGCGGAGTCGGTGAACAGCGTGACGGGCAGCTTGAGCGGCTTGGCGGCGGGCGGGTCGGCGGGCACGTCGTCGGCCTTCGGCAGGTGGCCGGCCAGCTCGACGCCGCTAAACGTGACGTTCCCCTTGCCGTCCTCGACGAACAGGTACGGGGTGTACGGGTCGAGGTTGAACGCCACCTGCTTGCCGTTGAGCGTGGCCCGCAGCACCGGCACGCGGCCGACCGTGACGGCGACGGTGCGGCCGGCCGGCAGGCTGACCGTGTTGTCGGCGACGCCTTTGTGTTCGACGGTGAACGTGAGGTCGGAACTGGTCGCATTGAACACCGACACGACGGCCGCGGGTGACGACGCGACGGACGCGAACAAGGCGAGTACGACGGGGGCGAACCGACGCATGACCGCTGCTCCGGGGGAAACACAAGGTGTCCTCCGAATGTATCAACATTTCGAGACCGCACAACGAGCATTTACGCCCGAACGGCGGCGGGTGGCGGGGTTTGCGGCGGGTCGGACGGAATCGGTTGCGGCCGGGCAACGGGTTTGCGACCCAGGCTGAGCAGCACGGCGATGCCGGCGGCGGTCGGGTCGGCGGGTTTGGGCTTCATGGTCGCTCCCGGTCGGGTGGATTCCTTCAGCGAAGGAACGTCGGAAACATTTGCGACTTGCAGGCGGGAATTGTGATGGTTTCCATTCCTAGAGTAAGTCTGTTGGAACGCACTGAATTGGGCGGTATTTCTTCTAACCTTCCTCCCCGACCATTCTCCCACCATGATCCAAATTCCCGCCTTGCGGTTCGGCAAGCCGTACCTGAGCCTCGACAAAGCCCAACTGATTCACCACGTGACCGGCGAGCCGGTGGCCGAGGTGAGCCAGGTGACGGGCAGCCAGATCAGCCGGGATGTCGGCCTGACGCCGCGGCTGCACAAGGAGCTGGCCGCCATCCCGGTGCGCGACTTGCTGGCCATCTACAAGAAGGCGGCCGACCACTTCGTGAACAGTGCCCTGCCCTGCGGCGAGACGGAACTGACGTTCGACGACTACGTGCGGAACCTGTCGGCGACGACGGGCAGCCCGATGGTCTTCTGCCGGCGGAACGCACTCAAGGTGCATTACGTTCTGGGCAACATCGAAGAAGTGCTCGGCGGGCTGATGCGAGGGGCCGACCCGGAGTTGCTCGACAAGGGGTACACCACGAAGGGCGGGCGGATGCAGGCGTTCTTCCCCAACACCGACGTGTTCGGTGCCACGCTGCCGAGCAACTCGCCCGGCGTGCATTCCCTGTGGGTGCCCACCATCGCGCTGAAGATGCCGCTGCTGCTCAAGCCCGGCCGCGAAGAGCCGTGGACCCCCTTCCGCGTCATCCAGTCGTTCATCAAGGCCGGGTTGCCGGCGCAGTTCCTGGCGTTCCTGCCGACCGACCACAGTGGGTCGAGTGACATCCTGCGGCTGTGCGGGCGGAGCATGGCGTTCGGCGACGACCGCACCATGGCCCCGTACAAGAACGACCCGCGGGTGGAGATCCACGGCACCGGGTACAGCAAGTTCCTGTTCGGCGAAGACGAAGCCGACCGCTTCGAGAAGTACGTGGACCTGATGCTCGAAGGGATCGCCGGGAACGGCGGGCGGGCGTGCGTGAACGCGAGTGCGGTGTGGACGCCGAAGAACGCCGACGCCATCGCCGACGCGCTCGCCCGCAAGCTCGGCCCGGTCGTGCCCCGCCCGTGGGACGACCCGAACTGCGAGATCAGCGCGTTCGCCAAGCCCGAAGTGGCCGAGGCGATCAACAACATGGTGGACGAAGGCCTGAAAGTGCCCGGCGCGGTGGACGTGACGGCCAAGTATCGCAGTGGCCCGCGGCTGGTGAAGGAAGGCCGCATCGCCTACCTGCTGCCCACCATCATCCGCTGTGACAGCCCCGACCACCCGCTCGCCAACAAGGAGTTCCTGTTCCCGTACGCCAGCGTGATCGAGTGCCCGCAGGCGGATATACTGCACCGGATCGGCTACACCCTGGCCGCCAGCGTGTTCACGGCCGACGGCGGGTTCATCGCCGAGGCGATGGCCTGCTCGCACGTCGAGCGGCTGAACGTCGGCCCCCTGCCGACCAACCGCCTCACCTGGGACCAGCCGCACGAAGGCAACCTGTTCACCCACCTGTACAAGCAGCGGGCACTCAACCTTGCTCCCAGCCAGCCTGTCGCCGTTTGACTTCCAGCCGCTCGGGCGGGTGATCTTCGGGGCCGGGGCGGTCGCCCAACTGGGGGACGCCGCGCGGCCCCTCGGCCGTCGCGCGCTGCTCGTGACGGACCCCGGCCTGGAGCACGTCGGCCACCCGCAGCGGGCCGCCGACGTGCTGCGGGCGGCGGGCGTGGGCGTGTTCGTGTTCGACGGGGTGAAGGAGAACCCGACCGAGCACCAGGTGCGGAGCGGGGTGGCGGTGGCGAAGAAGCACGACATCGACCTGATCGTCGCCGTCGGTGGCGGGTCGGCGATGGACTGCGCGAAGGGGATCAACTTCCTGCACACGAACGGCGGGCGGATGGCCGACTACCGCGGGCACGACAAGGCGTCGAAGCCGATGCTGCCGAGCGTGGGCGTGCCGACCACCAGCGGCACCGGCAGCGAGGCCCAGAGCTACGCGCTGATTACCGACGCTTCCAGCCACATGAAGATGGCGTGCGGGGACAAAAAGGCGGCGTTCCGGGTGTGCGTGCTCGACCCCGAATTGACCGTCTCGCAACCGGCCGGCGTGACGGCCGTGACCGGCATCGACGCCATCGCCCACGCCGTCGAGTCGTTCGTCTGCACCAAGGCCAACCCGTTCTCGCGGATGTGTTCGCGCTCGGCGTGGGAGTACCTGGCCCCGAACTTCGAGACGGTGTTGAAGGAGCCGAACAACTTGACCGCCCGTGCCGCCATGCAGCTCGGTGCGCACTTCGCCGGCATGGCCATCGAAGCCGCCATGCTCGGCGTGTGTCATAGTTGCGCGAACCCGCTCACCGCGCACTACGGCATGACGCACGGCGTGGCCATCGGGCTGATGCTGCCGCACGTGGTGCGGTTCAACGCCCCGGTCGCGGGCGACTGGTACGCCGAACTCGCCGGCACCGCCGAGCGGCTCGCCGACCGCCTCGCGGGGCTGGCCGCCGCCGCCGGGTTGCCCAAGTCGCTGAGAGAGGCGGGCGTGAGCGCCGGTATCCTCGGGTTGCTCGCGCACGAGGCGAACCAGCAGTGGACCGCCCGGTTCAACCCCCGCCCGGTGACCGAAGAGGACATCCTGGGTATTTATCAGGCGGCGTGGTAACGGTCGGGCGAGCGGCGGCCGTGAGGCCGCTGTTCCCCCACAACAGCCCCCTCACGGGGGCCGCTCGCCAAACAGGGAGTTCCCCCAATGTCCCGCACGCTACCGTTCGCGCTCCTGCTCGTCGTCGGGTGTGGGCCACTCGGGCCGGCTCCCAGCCCCACCGACCCGAACCCGCCTGTGCGGGAGCTGATCGTCGCCAAAGCCCCCGTGCCCAAAGCCGACCCGCCCGCGGCGACCGACTGGCCCGTCTTCCGTGGCAACCCGCAGAGCACCGGCGTGAGCGCCGCCAAACTGCCCGACCAACTGGACGAGCGGTGGGTGTTCAAGTGCGGCGACTCGGTCGAGAGCACACCCGCCATCGTCGAGGGCGTAGTGTACATCAGCTCGACCGACAAGCACCTGTACGCGGTCGAGTTGGCCACCGGCAAGGAGAAGTGGAAGACGAAGCTGGGCATCATGAAGGCGGCACCGGCGGTCAAGGGCGACCGCGTGTACGTCGGCGACGTGGGCGGCACGGTGTACTGCGTGGACGCCAAGACGGGCAAGAAGCAGTGGCAGTACGAGCCGGAGAGCGGCGGGGAGATTGTGAGCGGGTGCAACTTCCACGGCGACAACGTCCTCGTCGCCGCCCAGGGGATGCCGGTGACGTGCCTGAGTCCGGACGGCAAGCGGGTGTGGGAGTTTCCCATCGACGGCGGGGCGAACGGCTGCCCGACGGTGAGCGGGGACGTGGTGTTCGCCAGCGGGTGCGACAGCAAGTTCCACGCGATCGACGCCAAGACGGGCAAGGAGCTGTGGGCCGTAGACATCCCCGGTCAGGCCGCCGCCACGTGTGCCGTCGCCGACGACGTGGCGTATGTCGGCACCGTCACCAATCAGGTGGTGGCCATCGACCTGAAGGCTCAGAAGAAGCTGTGGGAGTTCGAGCCGAAGGTGAAGTCGCAGGCGTTCTACTCGTCGGCCGCACTCACCGCCGACCTGGTCATCCTCGGCAGCCGCGACCAGAAGGTGTACGCCCTCGACCGCAAGACGGGCGAGGAGAAGTGGACGTTCGTGACGGAAGGCATGGTGGACCCGTCGCCGGTGATCGCCGGCGGACGGGTGTACGTCGGGTGCCTGTCGCAGACGGCCGAGTTCTACGTGCTGGACGTGAAGACCGGCAAGAAGCAGCAGGAGCTGAACTTGGAAGGGGCCGCGTGCGGGTCGCCGGCGGTGGGGCCGGACTGCCTGCTGGTGGGCACCGAGAAGGGCCGGGTGTACTGCTTCGGCAAGAAGTAGGTCGCTCGCTTGGTGAACCGGCGGCGTGAGCCGCCTGGGTACGAACCACCCAGGCGGCGCACGCTGCCGGTTCACCTGAACCTTCACTTCCTCTTCGCCCGCACCACCCGTGCAAACTCGGTCAGCGTCATCGCGTCCTTCGGGGCGTTCGCCGCCCGCTCCACCAGCAACCCGTATTCGCGGACGTACACGTCGTACTTCCCCTGGAACTGTTCCGGCAGCCCCGACTGGTTCGCGTTCAGTTCGTCCACGAACAGCTCCACCCACCCGTCGAACGAGTTCAGTCCGGACAGGCTGTCGAACTTCGGCGGCGACTTCAGCATGTCCCCGCCGAGCATTTTCAGGCCCCGAACGGGCAGGTCGTCGAGCTTCGCCGCCGTCATCAGCCCCTCGAACGCCTTCTTCACCTCAATGTCTTTGAAGTCGAGTTTGCACCCGATGAAGACGGCTGCTTCGAGCTTTTCGATCATCGGGCCGCTCGGCATCTTCGGGTTGTACGCCTCCGCTTTCACGCCCTCGGACTTGTCCGCCGGCTTCGGCTTCGCCTCTGCCCCGCCCTTCCCGACCAGTTGCTGAAGCTCCAACTCCGCCGCCGCCAGTTCCGCCTTCGCCCCGATGAGCACCGGCTTGGCCTTCATGAACTGTGCTTTCTCCAACCCCGACGCGGCAGTGCCCATTTGAAAGACCTTCTCAGCGATTGCGACCTCTTCCTCGGCCTGCATCAGCTTGGCCTTGGCCAACTCCACCTTCGAAACGGCGGCCGACACCTTCTGCGTGATGGCCAGCCGCGCCTGCTCTAACTCCGCTTCGGCGAGCATCCGCTTCGCCTCGGCCGCCTTGATGTCCGGGTGGGTTTTCAGCGCCGCGGCGATCTTCTCGTCGAGCGTGGCCGGCGGCTTCTCGGGCGGGGCGGCGAGGGCGACGGCGAGAAACAGTGCGTACATGGCATCTCCAGGGATTGTCGCTGCCCGCTCCGCGGGCGGTTGAATTCCGCCCGCGGAGCGGGCAGCGACATTAACGAGCGGGCACTTTCATCGTGTGCAGCATCCACGAGTCGGACGTGCGCACCTTTTGCGTGTCGGCGTCGGCCACGGCCAAGTGGCGGCGGTAACAGCGGGCGGCGTTCTCGTAGTCGCGATCAGTCAGGAAGCGGTCGCCGGCCTCGCGGTACAGTCGAGCCGATTCCGTCGGGTCGTCGGCCAATTCCGCGTTCAACTCCAGCCGCTCGGCGGTCAGCGGTTCCACCTCACTCGGCACGGGGGCGATGGGTTCGGCCGGCACCGGCGGGGGCACGACCACCGCTGCCGCCGTCGGTTTCACGACCCACCCCACCACCCCACCGACAGCGAACACCGCCACCGCACCCGCGATCACGGCCAACGTTCGTACCGTCCGTGACCATCTCATCACCCGCGTCGTCGTCACAAGCGTCCGGGCACGCCGAACCGCGTCGGGCGTTGCGCCCGTCGGCGGGCCGAGCAGCCGGACCAAGTCGTCGGGCGGGTCAGTCACGGTCGGTCCCTCCGAGTCGGCGGTAGGCCGTGCGGAATGCCTCACGGGCGCGGGTGAGCAGCGACTCCACCGCCTTCGCACTCCTGCCGAGTTCGGCCGCGATCTCCGTCACGCTCCGCTGTTCGAAATATTTGGCCCGCAACACCGCCTCGTACTCGCCCGGCAGTTCAGCGAGTGCGAGCGCCACACCCTCCGGGTCGTGTTCGTCGTCGTCGGTCTGTGGCACCGGTACCGCGACCAGCCGCCGGGCCGCCCGCAACCGCGACCGCACGGCGTTCCGGGCCGCGTTCGCCGCGAGGCCGCACACCCACCCGGCGAACCGCCCGCGGTCGGGGTCGAACGCCCGTAGCCGCCGGGCGGCGATCAGCCACGCCTCTTGCGCCACATCTTCGGCCAGGTGCGCGTGCCCGCCGCACCGCCACAGGGCATACCGGAACACGGCGTCGTAAGCGGAGTGGTACAGCTCGGCCCACGCCGGCGCGTCGCCGCTCAGGGCGGCGGCGCGGAGCGTGCGCTCGCGGGTGGCGGGGGCCGGGTTCATCTGGCGGGTATTGTCCGCCGGCCGGGCGAATCCTTCGCAGAAAAAGTGCGGGCGCTGTAGCCGGGGTCTGTGACCCCGGACCGGCCTCACAGAGGCCGGTTACAGTTGCTCGGACGGCTGCCGTTTGCTCAGGCGGATCTCGTTCCCGGTCGGGCTGTGGGCCATGTCGTCGAAGAAGCTGCGGATGAGAATCAGCCCGCGGCCGGACGGCTTCTCCCACACGGCCGGGTCGTTCGGGTCGGGCAGTTTGCTCACGTCGAACCCCGGCCCCTGGTCGGTGATCTGGATGAAGAACGACCGCTTCCGCTCGGCCCGCATCAGCACGAGCACCCGCCGGTCGCAGTACGGGGGCGTCCGCCGGCGGACGGTGATGGCCTCGTGGTACTCGTCCCACCCGCCCTCCTTCAGGTCCGAACTCACCCCCAGGTTGCCGTGCACGATGGCGTTCACCAGCGCCTCGTGGATGCCCACCCCCACCCGCATGCGGTCGGCGTCGTCGAACAGTTCCATCTGCGAGAGCAGCAGTTCGGCCTGAGACACCACGTTCGACACCAGGTCCGGGTCGCTCTCCAGGTCGAAGCGGTACTCGACGGCGGCCAGCCGTTGCAGGAACATCACCCGCCGCTTCTGGCTGGCCGCCACGTTCAGCAGTTCGTGCACGACCGCCGGCAGCTCGCGGCCGACGATCTGACGCGGCAGGTACGCGGCGGCCCCGGCCCGCAATGCCGCCGCCACCACCTCCTTGTTCACCACGTCGATGATCAGCAGCACCGGCACGGTGGGGTACCGCTGCCGCATGTGGGTGGTGAGGGCGATGCCGTCGGTGCCGGGCACTTCGGCGTCGGCGATGAGCAGGTCGGGCGGGTCCCGCTCGACGGCGGCCATGGCCTCGTCGCCGGTCTGCACGTAGGTGACGACGTGCCCGAGACCGGAAATGACCGATCCGATCTCCGTCTGCTGTTCGGCGGAGTAGTCCGCCACCAGAATCGTCGCCACGCGAGTACCTCCGCCGCCGAGACGTGTAGAGGGGGGGATTGTATGCCCGCCCGCCGGGTGGCCACTGCGCCCGCCCACTTCGGGTATGATGTGCGAAGGAGGATCCCCATGCCGCTCCGCGACCACTTCCGCCCGCCGACCGACCTTCGCATCTCTTGGGAGGAGCTGCACGGCGGTTGGCCGATGACCATCGTTCAGCACCTCCGCACCCTTCTCCCTGCCGGCTACACCGCAGGGCCGAAGGTTCATCACGGCGCGCACGTCGAAGTCGATGTCTCCGCGTACGAGGGGGACGACGTGCCGAGGTTCGGCTCAACCGATGCCGGTGGGGTGGCGACGTTGGCGTGGGCACCGGCCGAACCGAGTTTGGCCGTAGAAACCGAACTGACCGACTTCGACGAGTACGAGGTGCGGGTGTACGACGCCCGGCGGGAGCGGCGGCTGGTGGCGGCCATCGAGATCGTCAGCCCGGCCAACAAGGACCGCCCCGAACACCGCAACACGTTCGTGGCCAAGTGTGCGGCGCTACTCCGCCAGGGGATCGCGGTGAGCGTCGTGGATCTGGTGACGACCAAGCACTTCAACCTGTACGCGGAACTGCTGGAGTTCATCGGCCACATCGATCCGACCCTGCCGGCCGACCCGCCGGACATCTCCGCCGCGGCGTGCCGGTTCGTGCGGGTGGGCAAGAAGACCGTCTTCCAGGCGTGGTCACACACCCTGACGGTCGGCGAGCGGTTGCCGACCCTCCCGCTGTGGCTGACCGCCGAACTGGTCGTCCCGCTCGACCTGGAAGTGAGTTACGAGAAGGCGTGCCACGACCTGTGGCTGACGTGACACGGCGAGCCGGGAGCGTGTGCGACCCGAGGGGTGGAACCACCGGGCGCGAACGCTCCCCGCTGCCCGGTGGGCCCCACCCCCCGCGGG
>JANNQE010000321.1:0-4715 GCA_031441625.1 Planctomycetia bacterium | reverse complement strand
GGAGGACGCCGCACATGTTATCTACGAGCAGCCCCGAAGGGGCGACCGTGAATAGCCAGGGGTGACGGAGTCCCGAAGGGACGACGGAACCCCTGGATGGCTCACAAATACCCCACAGCCCCGTAGGGGCGACGCACTCTGCACCGCGTCGCCCCTACGGGGCTGCGATCATTTCTCGCCTGCGTTTCCAGGGGTTGCGCTCGCTCCGCTCGCTCCACCCCTGGCTATTCCCCGTCGCCCCTTCGGGGCTGCACCCGGCGGTTGACACCGCCGGTTCACCACTTCTCACCCCATGCGGCTCTTCAGTTCGGCGTCCACCGCGTCCAGGTACTCGTCGGTGGTCAGGTACGGCGCCTCGGCGTCGATGAGGATCGCCAAGTCTTTCGTCATGTTGCCGCTCTCCACCATGTCCACGCACACCTTCTCCAGCGTCTCGGCGAACTGGACCACGTCCGGCGTGCCGTCCATCCGCCCGCGGTAGATCAGCCCGCGGGTCCAGGCGTAGATGCTCGCAATCGGGTTGGTGCTCGTCTTCTTCCCCTTCTGGTGTTCGCGGTAGTGGCGGGTGACGGTGCCGTGGGCGGCCTCGGCTTCCACCGTCTTGCCGTCCGGGGTGGTGAGCACGCTGGTCATCAGGCCGAGGCTGCCGTACCCCTGGGCGACGGTATCGCTCTGCACGTCGCCGTCGTAATTCTTGCACGCCCACAGGTAGCCGCCGCTCCACTTCATGTTGGACGCCACCATGTCGTCGATCAGGCGGTGCTCGTAGGTCAACTTCTCGGCGTCGAACTTGACTTTGAACTCGGCGTCGAACACCTCCTGGAACAGGTTCTTGAAGCGGCCGTCGTACACCTTCAGGATGGTGTTCTTGGTGGACAGGTAGACCGAGTAGTCGCGGCCGAGGCCGTAGTTGAAGCAGGCCCGGGCGAACCCGCGGATGCTGTCGTCCTGGTTGTACATGGCCATCGTCACGCCCGCGCTGGGGGCCTTGTACACCTCCTTCTCGATCACCGGCCCGCCGTCCGCCGGGGTGTACGTCAGCTTCACCGTGCCGGGGCCGTCGAACTTGATCTCGCTCGCCTTGTACTGGTCGCCGAACCCGTGACGGGCGACGACCACCGGCTTGTCCCAGTGGGTGACCAGCCGCGGCACGTTGCGGCAGATGATCGGCTCGCGGAAGATGGTGCCGTTCAGGATGTTCCGGATGGTGCCGTTGGGCGACGGGTACATCCGCTTCAGGCCGAACTCCTTCACCCGCGCCTCGTCCGGGGTGATGGTGGCGCACTTCACCGCCACGCCGTACTGCTTGGTGGCCTCGGCGCTGTCGAACGTCACCTTGTCGTCGGTGGCGTCGCGGTGTTCCATGCCCAGGTCGAAGTACTTCAGGTCGATGTCGAGGTACGGCAGGATCAGCTTCTCGCGGATCTTCTGCCAAATGATGCGGGTCATCTCGTCGCCGTCCATCTCGACGACCGGGTTCTTCACTTGAATCTTGGCAGCCACGGGAGAGGCTCCGAACAGGGGGCGGGAAAGGGGTAGCGTAGCCGGGGGCGGAAGGGCGAACAGTCGTGCCGGCGGCGAAATGCGTTGCCCCGGGTCGGTCGGTCGGGTACCTTCAACCCTTCCGATACGCTCGGGTCATTCGCTTGGGGAGGGTGTCATGATCGAGGGCTATCTCCAGGTGGCGGGCTTACCCGGCAACAGCACCGACCCGGCCCACCTCGGGTGGCTCGAACTCGTCAAAGTCGAGGTGAAAGCGGACCCGTCTCGCAGGCGGGTTCCCGGCGCGGGTGCGACGGCAGTTCCGCCGATTCTCGTCTACGGCTGGTCGGTCCTCGGCCCGCACTCCCGCAGCCTGCGGGCGGCGTGGGCGCTGGGCCAAGATCTCGCGTGGGCGGTGCTCGAAGTGGTCCGCCCCGAGAACGGCAAACCCGCGCTCAAGCACCGCATCCGGATGACGGCGGTTCACTTCTCGTCGTACCAGCCCGACACCGACCCCGGCTTGGCCAAGCCGATTTTGCAGTTCGTCCTGGTGCCGACGACCTACACCAGCGTGGTCGGGTCCGCCCTACGGCTGACCCTGCAACACGAGCAACCGCACGCGGGATCGGGGGCGTCCACTGCGGCCGGGGGTCCGCCCCGCCGCCCGGTGCCGAACGACCGCTCCCCGCCCGGCGGCCACGGGTAGCCGGGGACGAGGGTTGACCCGGTGTGCCCGGCCGGGTCACAGGTCTGATCGGCAGGTTCAACCGAGGTGATGTTATGGCGAGCAAGTTCTACCTGAAGGTGCCCGGCGTACCCGGCGACAGCACCGCCCCCGGCTATCGCGGGTACATCGAGCTGCTGTCGGCGGTGTACAGCATCACCGGCGTGACGGCCTACCGCCACTACTCTGGTTTCGTCCAGAGCTTCAGGCCGGCGCTCTTCCGCGGCATAAGCGTCGTGACGAAACAGGGCCTTCACAGCGGATATTTCCAACGGGCGAGCGCGACCGGCACGAAGTTCGACACGGCGTTCGTCACGGAACTCAAATTCGAGAAGGGCAAGTTGACGTCCACGTCGGGCCACCAGTTGGCGGGCGTGAGCGTCGCGTTCGCGGGAACCCAATCGCGGCGAACCCCCGAGGGGCGTGTGGAAGTGACGGAGATGTACTCCCTCAGCTTCGACGTGCAGCCGGTGCCCGGTTCGGCCGAAGCCGAAGAGGCGAAGCAGAACCGGGACCGGGTGGCGCGGAAGCCGACCGGCGTCCGTTAACGGACCCCGCCCCGCCGTCTCATCGGTACAGCTTCCGCTCGCGGACGAACTCTTCCACCGCCCGGGGCACCAGGAACCGCACGCTCTTGCCGTCGCCCACCCGCTGGCGGATGTCGCGGCTGGCGATGTCCACCTGCGGGCACTCCACCGCCGTCAGCCGCACCATGTCGGCGGGCACGCCCACCTGCGCGGCCAGTTCAGCGGCGGTCGGCAGCACTGCCCCCGGTCGTGGCACCGCCACCAGTGCGGCTTGTTTCAACACGGCGGCCGGCTCGAACCACGTCGGCAAATCGTGAACGCTGTCCCCGCCGACGATGAGCGCGAACGTGTAGCCGGGGTGGCGGGCGTGCAACTCGGCGAGCGTGCGGGCGGTGTAGCTCGGCGGCGGCAGTTCCTTTTCAATCGGCTCGACGCGGAACGCCGGCTGGCCGGTGGTGGCAAGCGTCACCATGTCGCACCGCAGTTCGAACCGCGTGATCGGCTGGCCCTGCTTGTGCGGCGGGGCGTAGCTGGGCAGGAACCAGACTTCGTCCAGGTTCGCCACCTCGCGGCACCGCTCGGCCAGGATCAGGTGCCCCAGGTGCGGCGGGTCGAAGGTGCCGCCGAAGATGCCGATGTTCATCACGTCGCCCGGTCTGTGTGAGTGGGTAGTGTACGGTCGGGTGGAAACGGAAGCGGCCGCGGGGAGGGGATCGCCCCACCCCCGCGGCCGTCGTTCGGCGGTGCGGCATCACTCGTCCGCGTTCACCGGGTTGCCATCCCCGCGGGCGGCCAACCGCGACAGCACCGACAGGCTGACGCTCGACCGCAGCGACCGCACCGACCCGTCGCCCAGGGTCACGTTGCACACGCCGGTGTGGAAGCCGTACAGCTCGCCCTGGTTCCAGGCGTTGACCGTTTGCGCGGCCGGCACGTGGGCGGCGGTGCTCACCTTGCCGAGCGGGATGCCGCCGGGCGTGACCGGCCCTTGCGTGCCGGCGCACACGATGCCGTTCGACCCCTGGCCCCACGCCCCGCGGACGCCCCACGCGGTCGTGGTGCCGTCGTTGTACATGCGGCCGGCCGACCACCCCTCGTTGCGGGCGCCGCTCTCGCCCAGCATGAGGGTGTTCGTCAGCCCGTCGGTGACGGCCAGCAGGCTCGTGCGGCGGTTGGAAGAGAGCACCCCGTTCACCGCGTCCCCGCTCGGGGCGGCGGCGAACCCCATGGCGTTCCACACGACCGCGTTGTTGTTCGCGCGGGTGGTCGGCCAGTAGTCCGACACCGCCGGGGTGAAGCCGACGATGCCCGCGTTGGTGATGTTCTTCGCGCTCGGGCTGCTCGGGCATTCGAAGGTGGAGATGCGGATACTCGTCACCGGGCGGTTGGCCGCGTTGTCCCAGTTCAGCTTGTAGTTGTACCCGCCGGTGCTCGCCTTCAGCACGTTGTCCTGCTCGATGTACGGCAGAATGACCGACAGGAAGCTGTGGTTGGCATAGGTCCAGGTGGTGCCGTTGAAGGTGGCGTAGTCGGCCAGGTCGGGGATGAGGGTGGCGGTCGCCCCGGTCTGCACGATGCCCGGCGGGAGCGACTGGTACGCGCTCTCGTAGTTGTGGACGGCCAAACCGAGTTGCTTCAGGTTGTTGCTGCACTTCATCCGGGCGGCGGCTTCCCGCACCTTCTGCACGGCCGGCAACAACAGCCCGATCAGGATGGCGATAATCGCGATGACGACCAGCAGTTCGATCAGCGTGAACCCACGGTGAACGGAACGGCGCACGGGGAGCACCTCGGATGGGGAATGAATGAGAGGATGATTAAGAATGATAGCAGCCGGCGAGTCCCGCCGGCCACAAGAACTGATATACCCGACCGCGGAGGGTGAGCGTCACCGGAGTGGGTGGGATCGGACGTGCCGTGTCGCCGCGAAGCGGCCGGCGTTCGTAGCCCAGGGCGGAAGCCCTGGGGAGTGGGGCGAACGA
>JANNQE010000320.1:0-6687 GCA_031441625.1 Planctomycetia bacterium | reverse complement strand
CCCCCCCCCGCCGCGGGGGGGGCCCCACGCCCGCGCTCCCGGCGGAGGCTCACTTCTTTTCTTCGGGGAACGGGTTGACCGGCGGCTTCGGCAGTTCGCCGGGGTTGGTGGTCGGCGTGGTGCCGCCAATGCCGTCCGGTGCCTTCGGCGTGTTGGGGTCGGTGGTCGCCGGGATCGGTGCCAGGTCGGGGTCGTTGAACCTGGCGTGGAAGGTGCCGAGCTGCCGGTACAGCTTGGCCGCGTCGTCCTCTTTGGAACACTTGTCGGCTTCGGCCAGGAACTGCTTTCCGGCGTCGGTCGCCGGGCCGATGGCGTCGGCCGCCTTCTTCATCAGGTCGGCGTACTTTTCCAGTTGCCCGCGGCAGCTCTCCTTGACGTTCAGCATCACCGCCACGCCCTTCTTGGGCACGCCCACCAGCCCCATCTCGATCTCGGCGGCCTCGCGGAGGGCCATCGCCTTCAGCGTCTGGTCCTTGCCCAGTCCGGCGGCCAGTTCGCCGAACTCGTCCCGCAGTTTCTCAAGTTTGTCGGCCGACTCCAGGCGGTCGTTCAGCCTCGCCGCAGTCATCTTTGGCAGGGCGGCGTCCCGCCGCAGCCGCGCGTCGTTCAGCTTGGCGATCTTCGCCGCGAGGGTGTTGGCCTGCGACGGGTCATCGGCGAACGTCTTCAGCTGCTCGTTGCTCAGGGCCAAGTCTAACCCGAACCATTGGGCCGAGTTCGACTGACTGCTGGCCCGCGACAGGAACCACCAGGCGGCGACGATGGCGGCCACCGCCAGCAGGAGCGCGATGACCTTCGGGTTGCCGACCTTGCCGGCCTTCAGCGACTCCCACACCTTCTTCGTGCCGTCCCGGAGGGCGTTCGGCTCGGCCGGGGCGTGGTGGTGCTGGTCCGGCGGGGTGATGGCACCGGGCACGGGTACGAGAGGCTGCGGACCTCCCACGGGGGCCGGGGTCGGAGGGGTCGTCGGGGTGGCAGTGTCCGCGTTCATGCGGGGTTCCGGTGCGGCATCAGGATCGGCGCGGGCATTACAACCAGACCGAAATGGGATGATAGGGGGCGAGGCGCGAGGGGTCAACGGGAGCCGCCACCGCGGGCGGGTGCCGGAATGCGTCGCTCGCCACGCGAGTGGAGTACGGTTCAATCCACGAAGGCGAACTCGTTCAGGTTGAGGATCGCGCGGCACGCACTCGCCAGCCCGTGGTCCTTGGCGTGCTTCGCCAGCAACTCGGCTTCCTTCGCCGTCGCATCACGGCCGACCGCCAGCCGGAATGCCACTGCCACCCGCTCTGTGTCATCCGCCGCCAGTTTCTGCACCCGTTCGGAGAAGTGCTTCGCCATCGTCAGCGTCAGCTTGTTGTTCAGCAGCGCCAACGCCTGCTGCGGGGTGATGGTCTGGTTCCGTTTGTCCACAGCGAGGCTCGGGTCGGCGCAGTCGAGTGCGGCCAAAAACGGCTGCTGCTGCGACCGCACTACGAACCGATACACCGCCCGCCGGTGCGTCTTGGGGTCGTCGGGGTCGCTCAGGTGATACTGGTAGTGCGGCGAGTGCTCCGGCTTCTCGATCACGAAGTCCTGGAAGCTCGGCCCGCCCATCGTCAGGTCGAGCCTGCCGGCCATGAGCAGGATCGAATCCCGCACCGCTTCGGCCTCCAACTTCCGCCGGTTCTGTCGCCACAGGTAGCGGTTGTCCGAATCGAGCTTCTCGTTCTTCGCGTCCGGTGTACTGGCCCGTTTGTAGGCCTCGCTCGTCACGATCAACTTGTGCAGCTTCTTCATCGACCCGCCGCCGTCGCGGAACTCGGCCGCCAGCCAGTCGAGCAACTCCGGGTGCGTCGGCTTCTCGCCCATCCGCCCGAAGTCGTTCGGCGTGTCCACCAGCCCGCGGCCGAAGTGGAATTGCCACACGCGGTTGACGATGCTCCGCCACACGAGCGGGTTGTTCGTGTCCGTCAACCACTTCGCCAACGCCGCCCGCCGTTCGCCTTCGGGAGCCGTGGGTGGCACATCGAACTTCACCGGGATGAACGCGAGCGCGCCGGGCGGCACTTCCTTGCCCGGCTTGGTCACATCGCCGCGGGGCAGCGTGTGAATCGGCCGCGGCTTGCCCCCGCTCGCCCCGGTGCCGACGAAGTTGCCGCCGCCGGTGTGGACCCCACCCGCGTACACCCGGCCGGCCGGCGGCGGCAGCTTGCCGAGTGCGGTGGTCGTATCGCCCAACTCCGTTTGCACCCGCTTCCGTTCGGCGAACGCTTCGGCCCCGAGTGCGTCGGCGGACAACTTCTGGACGGTGTCGGCCAACATCTTGATCTCGTCCGTGGTCGCCACTGCTCGGGGAAAAATGCCGTCGGTCAGGTTCGATTTCCGCCACCGCGGTGGGGCTTCGATGCTGTCGAGGGAGTTCACCGCCGCCCCCGCTGCCGCGTTCTTGCCGTCCGTGTCGATCACCTCCAACTCGGCGAGCGCGAGGATGAAATCGTTCTGCCGAGGGGCGAGCGTGGTCGCGGTCAGGCGCACGAACCGCCCGCTCTGGCCGTCGGCGTCGAGCGTGACGGCCACCACGCCGGGAGAGGTGCTTTCGTCGGTGGTGCGGTCAACGATCACGACCGCCTTCGTGAAGTCGGCGTCGTCGCTCACTTCCACCTTATACCGCACGGGGAAACCGAACCCGGCCCCGATGTCGGCGAAGTCGTCCCAACACGGGTGAAGCACGACGGTGGCGAGCTTGAGCGCCTTGCCCAGATCGACCTGCACCCACTTGGCGTCGGTCGCCTTCTTCACGATGGCCGAGTGGTAGCCGTATTCCGGCTTGACGGCCGGCGGCTTGCGGGAAGCGGTCAGTTTCGCCTCGGCGTCGGCAAGAGGCTTCCCGCCTTTGGTGCGGGCGGTGGCGTCGAGCGTGGCCAACTTCGCGTCGAGTGCCGTTCGCTGTGCAGTCAACTCCGCCCGCTTCGTCGTCACTTTTGGATCCGCGTCGTAGGTGCGGTCGGCCCGGTCGATGGCCGCGAACACCGCTTGCAGGCCGTAATACTCCCGCTGCAAGATGGGGTCGAACTTGTGGTCGTGGCACTGGGCGCAGTGGGCGGTGAGGCTGAGGAACGTGCCGACGGTGTTGCTCACGAAGTCGTCGCGGTCGAGGTGACGAGCCACCTTGCCGTCGATTTTCGATTCGGGCAACTCGGCGTGGCCGATGAAGTCCCACGGGCCGGCCGACAAGAAGCCGAGCGCCGTCACGCCGTCTTCGGTGCCGGGAAAGAGAACGTCGCCGGCGACCTGCTCTTGCACGAACCGGGCGTACGGCTTGTCGGCGTTCAGCGCCCGGATGACGTAGTCGCGGTACGGCCAGGCGTTCGGCCGCGGCTGGTCCTTGTCGTACCCGTGCGTCTCGCCGTAATGCACCACGTCGAGCCAGTGCCGCGCCCACCGCTCGCCGTAGCGGGGCGACGCCAGCAGTTCGTCCACCAGTTTCTGGTAGGCGTCGTCGCGGGCGTCTTTTTCGAACGCGGCGATTTGTTCAGGGCTGGGCGGCAGGCCGGTCAGGTCGAAGTACAGGCGGCGAATGAGCGTGCGGCGGTCAGCAAGCGGGGCGGGTGTCAGCCCTTTCTCCTTGAGCGTGACGTTGATGAACTGGTCGATGCCGCTCGGCGTTGCCTCGCGGTTAACCTTGAGCGGTTGGAACGACCACCAGTCGGCCGGGTCGGGTCGCAGCCTGATCGGGTCGGTGCCCCACTTCGCCCCGCCGTCGATCCACGCTTTCAGCGTTGCCTTTTCTTCAGCCGTCAGCGGCTTCTTCGGCGGCATCTCGTCGGCCGCCACCCGCTTCCACACGTCGGCGGGAATCACCTCGGCTTTCTTCGTGATGTCCAGATCGCCCTTCAGGTCGTCCCCGCTGTGGCAACTGGCGCACCGCTTCACCAGCAGCGGGGCGACCGCCGTGTCGAAGTCGGGCGGGGCCGCAACGGCGGCAGAAACGAGGAGGAGCAGTGCGAGGAGCGAACGCATGGTGAGTTCCGTGAAGAGTCCCCAGGGCATACGCCCTGGGTTCCAGTGGTTACTCCGCCTCTTTCGCAATCGCTTTGTAGATGTCGATGGCCTTCTTGAACGTCGCCTCGGCCTCTTTCCGCTCGGCCGGGGCGATGTCCTTCTCCCGGACCTTCCACAACTGCTCGATCACGCCGACGCACCACCTCGCACTCTCTCGGGATGCGCGAATCGGCTTGCCGTCCACCGAGACGAACACCGGGTTCGTGTGCATCTGCGGGAACGTCCGCAGGGCCACCCAAGCACTCTTCTGCACCGTCACGTCGAACTTCACCTCGTGCGTCTTCTGGTCGGCCGGCACTTCCTTCTTGTCCACCACCTGCCCGTTCACGATCAGTTCCACGGTTCGCGTCTTGCCCGGAGCTTGCCGACCGCCGTTCGCGGTACCGAGCGGCATGGTCGGGTCGAACGTCACCTTCGCCGTGAGTGGCAGCTTCTCCCCAGGCTTCGCCTTCACCGTGTCGCCGAGCGCGGCGGTGCCGAGCTTCAGGTCGAAGCAGTGGGCGTACCCGTCGGAGACATACGACCGCCCGTCGGCGATGCCCTTGCAGAACTTGGCGTAGTCGATCACGTCGATTTTGCCCAACTGCACGTACACGCGGCCCTGCCCCACGCGGCTGCCGGTGATACACGGGAAGTCGGTCTCGCCGCTCACCTTCAGCGGGAAGCCGCAGTTCAGCAGGTGATACCAGCAGTTCCACTCGGGCACGCGGTCGGTGTCCATGGCGGAGATGAAGTCGCACACGCCCATCGCGGTAGTCACGCACACCTCTTGCGCACCGATGCCGTTCATCTCCGGAATGTTCAGGTTCGGCAGCTTCGTCAATTGCCGGTCCACGCCCTGCCGCACCTCCACCTCCGTCACCTTCTTGTCGCTGTCGGCGTCGAGTTTGTCGAATGACTCGGGCAACGGCCACGCGCCGCCGGCCGCGTCGTCTTTCGTGATGTGCCCCTTCCCCCCCTGATCGAGCTTCACGAACAGCCGGCGGGTGCTCCCCTCGGCGTTCACACCCAGCCCGTTCGCCGAGTGCGCGTACCCGGTCACGGCCCCCTGCTCCTTCGCCCACTTCATCAGCGGGGTCGTCCACGTCGGCCAGCCTTTCGTTTTGGTGCCGTCCGATCCGGGGTACGTCTGGTCGCGGAGGTTCAGCAGGTTCACGTGCCCGAGCGCCTGCGAGCCGAACCCGCTCACCTCCACGTCGTACTTCAGCACCGTCATCGCCTCGCTTCGCTCCCACGGCTTGCTGTCAAAAAACTTCCGCTGGAAGTCGTAGCACGGACCCCACGTCAGGCAGCATCCGACGTTCAGCCCCTCCCCCTTCACGTGCAGGTACATGTCCTCCGGCATGATGCCTTCGGTCGGCGACGTGTAGTGCGCGCACCCGGCCGCGTGGATGTGGTGGTCTCCACTGTAAAAACCAAAGTCAGCCGGGTTGACCCAGCGAGACAACTTGAACTCCAGTGGCGTGTCCTTCGCCACCGTCACCTTCTGCGAGACGAGTTGGTACTCCGGCCCGCGGCCATACTCGACGGTGAATTCGCCCGGCGGCAGCAGCACCGTGCCGCCGTCCGCCCGATACACCTGCTTCTGGAAGAACAGGTCGGGCCGCAACCGCTTCGCCTGCGGCGGGTAGACGTGTCCGGCACTGTCGGTGAAGGTGAACCGGCCGACGGTCGGCTTGCCGTCGAAGTCGAGCACCTTCAGTTTCACCGGGATGGCCGGCTTCACGTCGAACACCACGGAAGTCTCGGCGCGGAAGCCGAGGTCTTGCGTGCCCTGGCCCACGTCGAACCCGACGGTCAATTCACGCTTCCCCGATTCGCCGGAGTAGATGAGCAGGATGGCGTATTCGGCCTTCAGCCCGCTCAGGTCTTGCTTCATCGGCGGAGCGGTGAACAGTTCGAGTTGGGCAAACCGCTTGACCGTGTTCGGGTCGGCCTTCGGATCTTTCTCGTTCCGCCCCTGCCCGCCGTACACGAACCCCGACTGCGGGCTGGTCACGTTCAGCTTCTTCTTCACGCTCGACTCGTTCACCACCTTCACCAGCACGGGCGTCCACCCGGACTGTTGCAGCGACGGCACCAGCGGCCCCTCGGCCACTTTCACCCGCGCCTCGGGATTGATGTTCACCACGAAACTGACGCGGTCGTCGAGCACCTTCTGAAGCTGCTTGGCGTCCTGCTTCTCGACGGCGGCGTGGAGGGCGGTGTCGGTGTCTTTCGGCAGCGGGGCGCTGAGGAACTCGAGCGCCTTCAGGACGCGGTCGACGTTCCCGGCGAGCGGCTGGCCTTCTTCGTCGATCACGGGCGGCTTGTCGGCGGCCGAGAGCAGGTGGGCGACCACCAGGCACAAGACGATGGGAAGTAAGTGTCGCATCGGGCCGGCTCCGAGCGGGGAGAGGTGCCGGAGATTATCACCGACCGGCGGGGGAAAGGGAATGCACCCGTACCGTTTGGCTGGAAATCGGTTGGATTCGGGTGTGGGGCGGGTGGGCGGGTGAAATCCTACAGTGGTGAGCGGGTGAGCGATTCCTCACCATTTTTCACTTCCTCATGGAAGACGGATTCGTTACATGTTACGAGTTACGCAGTTGGCCCCATCGCGCCAGTTCTGACCGGAATCTGGATGCGTCGGGGCAATGTGGG
>JANNQE010000319.1:0-3075 GCA_031441625.1 Planctomycetia bacterium | reverse complement strand
CGCCGGGCCGAATCGACCAGGATGCGGCGCATCGCCTCGGCGGCTGCGGCGAAGAAGTGCCCGCGGCCGTCGAACTCTTGGTTGCCGATCAGCCGCAGGTACGCCTCGTGGACCAAGGCGGTGGGCTGGAGGGTGTGGCCTGGGGCTTCGGCGGTCATGCGCGCGGCGGCGAGCTACCGCAACTCGTCGTACACGAGCGGGAGCAACTCGGCGGCGGCCCGGCGGTCACCGGCCTGGGCGGCGTCGAGGAGGCGAGTCACGTCGGACATGCGGACGAGTGTAACGGCTCCCGGCGGCAGAAGCACACGAAATCAAGGGTGCGTGGCACGCGACTGGGCAGATACTCGCCGAGCATCGATGTCTCATTCCTGGCCGCGCGGAGTATACTCTCACCCGCATCCGTGTCAAATTCTACTGACGGCGGGGCTACCCCTCGCCCGTCACCCACGGCCCCGTTCGCCACTCGCTGGCAGTGGGGCCGCGGGCGTTTCTGGTCTGCACGAACACCTCCTCGCCCCCCTTCGCCGTCACCGCCCCGTTCCCGTCCCACTCGTTCTGGCACAGCCGCACGTCCTCGACCGCGAACTCCTCGACCGCCTACCACCCATCCGACGTCCGCCGCTGTTCACCCCACCATGAATCCGCCCCCCATCCGTGTCAAACTTCCTTGCCGGCGGTCCTACCCGTCGCAGGCCGGTCACCTCGCGTCTCGTTCCCCCGCGTCCACCCGCTCGCCCCGTCCCACCCGCGGCCCCCGCCGCGCCGGAGCCCGCCATGCCTGAACCGCCGTCCCACGCCATCAGCCGCGATTTCCTCACCGTCCTCCCCCGCGTGCTCGCCGTCGTCCGCTTCCACCTCCGCCAGGTCCGCTGCCCGCACCAGCGGGAGGAAACCACCTGCGAGGCCGTCGCCCTGTGCTGGGTGTGGTTCGTCCGCCTCGCCCGCCTCGGCCGGCACCCGCACACGTTCGCCACCCGCCTGGCCGGGTACGCCGCCCGGGCCGCCCGCTCCGGACGGCGGGCGTGCGGCAGCGAGCCGGTGGGCGACGTGGGCTCGCCCGCGTGCTCGCAACGCAAGGGCGTGCGGCTGACCTCGCTGTCCGCCCCCGACCCGGCCGGCGACCGCCTGGCCGAAGCCGTCCATGACAACACCCGCACGCCGGTGCCCGACCAGGTGCAGTTCCGCCTCGACTTCCCCGCCTGGGTCGGCTCACTGGCGGACGCCAAACGGCGGGTGCTCGACCGCCTGCTGGCCGGCGACAGGCCGGGCGACGTGGCCGCCGCGGCCGGCGTGTCGGCCGCCCGCGTGTCCCAGGTGCGGGCCGAACTCCGCGCCGACTACGCGCGGTTCTGCGGCGACTGCTGTTGAACTCCGTTCCCGAACCTCAGACCCGCCGCTCACCCCGGCGGGTCGTTCCCTTGGAGACTGTGCCATGACCGCGACCCTGAACGGCCGCCCGCCCCGCAAGCAACTGGGCGACCAGCTCGACCGCCTCGACTCGATCCTCGACGTGCTCGCCGACGCCCTCCCCGCCGCCGTCGCCGACGCGTGTAAGGAGGGGGCGAAACAGGCGATGAAGGAGGTGGTGTTGGAACTGCTCACCAACCCGGACGTCCGCGCCCTGCTCACCGCCGGCGTGCCGACCCCGCCGCCGCCCCCGGCTCCCCCGGCCCCGTCCCCCCGCCGGCCGAACTGGTGGGTGCGACTGAAGGCCGAGGTGCGGGCGGTGAAGGAGGCGGTGGTCGAGCGGGCGCAGGCGGCGTTCGCCACCGCGGTCACGACCGCCCGCCTGCTGGCCGCCGTCCTGCCGTGGAAGCGGATCGCCCTGGTGGCCGGGGTGGTCGGCCTGGCCGCCGGGCTGGCCGGCCTGCTCGTCTACTGGCTGTGCCCGCCGGCGGTGGCCGCGGCGGTGAGCGGGGTGGGGGCGGCGGTCACCGCCGCCGTCGGCCTGGCGGCCGGGACTCTGCGGCGGGCCGGTTGGCTCGCCGCCCGCTGACCCAGTTGGTGTTGGGGATCAGATTCGTCCGGCCGGTCGCGCACTTGAAGAGTGTGCCAGCCCGTGCGGACGGAAACCGATCCCCTTCGCCTTTCAGACCCACTCCCCGAGACGCGCTCATGCCGAAGACCGTCCTGCTCGACGAGTGGCACTTGACGTTCCGCTTTCCCGCTTCGTTGCCCGACGTCGACGTGCGAGCGATCCGCCGCGTCTTGAACAGCACGGCGTTCACCGCCGCCGTCCGCCGGGGGGTGTTGGCCGAGATGAACAAGTGGCCGGTGTTGAAGCTGGTGCGGATGACCGTCGGCCGGTGACTTCATGCTCCCCATCTCACCCGCCACCCCGGCCCGATTGGGGCCGACAGCGGGCGTTTCTTTAGCCTTTGGCCGCGGACAGGGGCGGGCACTTGCTCGCCGGACACAAGCTGCGGGGACGTGGGGCGGCACCCACGGCGGCCTGTCGCTCTGTCGGCTCGGCGTGCGGATACGGGTTACCACCACCGCGAACCTGGTAACCGAGCGGGAGGAGGCCCACCTGCAGCACCGCCTCGACCGCACGCTCACGGCTCTCGACCGGCTCGACCTGCTCATCGTGGACGAGTTGGGGTACCTGTCGTTCAGCCGGAGTGGGGCGGAATTGCTGTTCCAGGTGTTCGCCGACCGGTACGAGCGGCGGAGCCTGCTGATCACCAGCAACCTGCCGTTCGGCGAGTGGGGGACGGTGTTCCAGGGGGAACGCATGACGGCGGCGTTGCTCGACCGCCTGACCCACCAGTGCGAGATCCTGGAACTGACCGGCGAGAGCGACCGCTTCCGCGAATCCATGCAGGCGAAACAGGCCCAGGCGGGTAGAACGACCAAGACGACCAAGACCAAGAAGTGACCCCATTCCAACGATCACGCGTTTCCCTTTTGGGTGTTGATCGCGTTTCCCGATCTCGGCTCTTCCGCAACTTTGGTGATGCTGTTCTCACCCCCTCGATCCGCACCCCGTCGGGGTCAGTCAGCGTTTGTGCCGGACGCGGGCGCGGAGCAACTTCATCCCGGCCCGCCCGTACATCGACCGCTTGATTGCCTTCA
>JANNQE010000318.1:0-1593 GCA_031441625.1 Planctomycetia bacterium | reverse complement strand
GCCCCTGGTCGGTCATCATCGCCACCGCACGGAGCTTGAACTCCGGCGGGTACTGGCCACGCACTTTGGTCATCGGTGGGTCTCCTGGTCAGTTGAGGATACACCGCTTTCCCACTGTCCACGATCCCTGGGGAGCTTCAGATGGTGGAACGCAGTCGCATCAGGCGCCGCCGCACGGTGCGAATCGACCATGTCTGGACCTAATGTTGTCACGGACTGCTCACCCCAAATACGGCATGTGTCACTGCCCCGTCAGCGAATAGATGACGACCTTCCGTTCGTTGTCGTCGGCAGCCGCGAGGAGACGTCCGTCTGGCGAAATGGAAATCGAGGTGATCCAGTAGCCGCGCTCCGCGAACTTGCCGAGATCCTTGATGAGTTTGCCATCCTCGAGATGCCAGATCTTCACGAGTTGGTCGCGCCCGGCGGAGAAGAGGTGCTTGCCGTCGGGGTGGAAGGCGATGTCGTTCGCGCCGCGGGAGTGGCCGGGCGTTAACTCCCTGACCTTCTTCCCCGTGGCTGGATCGATCAGCGTCACCTTTCCAGTCGGACCTTCCTGCTCAATGTTCCCACGACAGACGGCCAGCCACTTGCCGTCCGGCGAATACGAGACGGCGGACATCCCGCCCGAGACCTCCTTGCTCAGGTCGACTTTCATTTTGCCGGTGTCGGCTTCCCAGAAGTGAAAGCTGGGCTGGACCACGATCTTGTCTCGGCCGGGGCGGTGCTGTGATACGGCCAAGATTGCACCGTCGGGTGACAGCGCCAAGCTTCGCACCCAATCTTTGCACTGCCAGCGGTTCAACTCTTTGCCGGCCGGCAGATCCCAGACGATGACGACACCTTGGTCGTCGCCGGTCGCCAACCGCTTGCCGTCGGGCGACTGCGCTAGCCCCTGAATCCACTCCTTGTGGCCAGCAAGTTCCTTGACGGGCTTCTGTACGATCACCTTGACCTCGTGGGGCGGCGGCAGGGTGGGAAGCTTGTCGACCTTCTCGACGACGCCTTTCAACGGGGCGCCGTCGTTGAGTACGACCCTGCCCGGCTCGCCCGACTCGCTGAGGGCGTCCCAGTACTTCACGGTGCGGTCATTACTGGCGGAGATGAGGGTCTTTCCGTCCGGCGTGACGAGGAGGCGGTTGATGCTACCCGAATGGCCGACGAGTCGGCGGACGGGGTCGAGTTGTTCGCTTCCCTTGGCGGGGAGGTGATAAATGAGGATGTCGCCGTTCTTGTTTCCGACGGCGACCTTGTCGTTGCCGATGAAGGCGACCGCGGAAATCACCTCGCTGTTCCACGGGAGGGTGTGGATGACCTTTACGTCGGCGAACGGGTCGGCCATGGGAAACTCCCGTGTTCGGTGGGTGAGGCGAGCCGTGTCACGTCCGGCGGCCATCCCTCTCCACACATCACGTTTGTTCACCTTTGAGCAGCCGTGAGGTGGAGATGTGCTTGGCGTCGGGGAACCGGGTGCGGGGCGGCTTCGGTTTCTTCGGTCCCCGGGTCGCCTTCCGATAGCGGCCCAGGTTCGCACCCCGGGCCAGTCCCTTCAGCCACTCGGCCATCTGCCCGACCGACCACCCGCCGATCTCG
>JANNQE010000317.1:0-8919 GCA_031441625.1 Planctomycetia bacterium | reverse complement strand
CCGACGCAGTCTTTGCTCAACTCGGCCCGGATCGCGTCGCTCAACCCCTGTATGGCGAACTTGCTCGCCGAGTAGAGCGACCGCGCCGGATACCCCCGCCGGCCGAAGACGCTGCTCACGTTCACGATCAGCGGTTGGTTCCCCTTCTTCAGCAGCGGAAGACCCACACGGATCATCTCGCCGGCCGCGAACACGTTCACTTCGAAGAGCTGTCGGAGCGTGTCCGGGTGCGTCTCCATGAAGTGCCCGGTCGCCCCGATGCCGGCGTTGTTGACCAGAATATCCAGCCCGCCGAACGCCTCCTCCGCCGCCGCGAACACGGCCGCACGCCCGGCCGGGTCGCACACGTCGGCCACCACCGGCACGACCTGCCCGCCACTCACCGACGCCTCCCGTGCCACCAAATCCAGCAGATCTTTCGACCGTGCCGCCGCCACCACCATGCACCCTCGGCGGGCCGCCGCCACGCACAGCGCCGCCCCGATGCCCTGCGACGCCCCGGTAATCAGCACCCGCTTCCCGACTAGCTCCCGCCGCGGCATGAACCCCACTCCGTGCACTATATTGAACAGTGTTACGATAGCCGCCAACCCACTCCCGGCGAGCCAGCCCATGCTCGACTTCTTCAACGCCACCCTCATCCTGCCCGACGGCCTGATGCCGCAGGCGTCGTTCTCCGTCCGCGGCGGGCGGTTCACGAACATCGGCTACCCCCGCAAGACGAGCATGGAAGCCGTCTCGTTGCAGGGCAAGCTGGTCGCGCCGGGGTTCGTCGACCTGCACGTCCACGGCGGCAACGGGGCCGACTTCATGGACCTGACGGCCGACGCCTTCCGCGCCGTTTGCCAGTGCCACGCCCGCCACGGCACCACCACCCTCACACCCACGAGCACCGTTGGCACCCGCGAGCAGTACAAGCGGTTCCTGCAACTGAACGCCGAACTGACGAACGCCGACACCGGCGGGGCACGCATCGCCGGCGGGCACCTGTACGGCCCGTACTTCCACCCGCCCGCCAAGGGCTGCCACCCGGCCGCCGACTTCCTCAGTCCCGACCCCAAGCAGGACGACGAGTTGCTCGCGTTCGCCGGCAAGGGGCTGAAGACGCTCACCGTCGCCCCCGAGACGCCCGGCACCGAGCGGCTGGTGAAGGCGGCGAAGGAGAAGGGGTTGCTCGTGACCGCCGGGCACACCTACGCCACGTTCGAGCAACTCGAAGCGGCAGTGGGCTGGGGCGTGAAGCACGTTGATCACCTGTTCTGTGCCATGTCGGACCGCGCGCGGTTGCGCACCGAACAGCCGTTCCCCATGCGGGCCGGGGTGATGGAAGGCACGCTCTACCACGACCAACTGACCACCGAAGTGATCGCCGACGGGGTTCACCTGTCGCCGAGGTTGTTGAAGTTCGCGTACAAGCTGAAGGGTCCGGACAAGTTGGCCCTGGTGACGGATGCGATGCGGGCGGTCGATCAGCCGGACGGCGAATACTGGTTCGGCACGACCGACACCGGCGAGAAGATTCGGCGTGAGGGCAACGGCGGCGTAACACTCGACGGCAAGGGGCTGGCGAGTGGCGTGATGGGCATGGACCACTGCGTGCGCACCATGAAGCAGGCGACCGGGGCCGGGTTGCCTGAAGTGATCCGCATGGCCTCGCTCACCCCTGCGAAGATCTTGGGCATCGACCGCGACACCGGCAGCCTGGAGATGGGCAAACGGGCCGACTTCGTGGTGCTGACGGAGGATTTGCAGGTGGAGCGCGTCTACATCGGCGGCGTGCGGGTGGTGTAATGTCACCGCCACGCTCCGCGGGGTGGAAAACGCGAACCGCCCCGCGGAGCGTGGCGACGACACTCCCACCATTCCCCCGCTACACTAGCCGGCAACTTCTCACACTCGACCCGCCGAGGCCGTCACGCCGATGGACGCACCGTCCCCCAGCAAAGATCCGAACCTGCCCCCGCTCGGTCGCCTGGGCGAGACCGTCTGCCCGCGGGCACCACAGACCATCGCCGACATGAATCTGGGCGAGGGGGCACTCGTCGACCTGGCCGCCAAGTTCGCCCACGCCAGCAACCGCTTCCCCGCCGACGCCATGTGCGACCGCCTGCGGATCCCCCCGCCGGTGGCCGCCGAGGTGTGCACTGCCCTGCTGACCGAAGGGTGGATCGAGACGACCATGTCGGGCACGAAGGAGCGGCCGATTTATCGTATCACGGACACCGGCCGCCGGCACGCCGAGCGGGCGCTGGAGGTGAATAGCTACCTCGGCCCGGCCCCGGTCAGCCTGGACGCCTACGCCGCCATGCTGCGGTGGGAGTTCGCCCACTCGCCGGAGGTGAAGCCGCACCACGTGACGGAGGCGCTGTCGCAACTGGTACTCAACCCGAAGGCCATCGAGCTGGCCGGGCTGGCCGCGTCGAGCGGGCGGAGCCTGTTCGTGTACGGGCCGTCGGGCAACGGCAAGAGCAGCATCGGGCGGCAGATCCACAAGGCGTTGCAGGGCGACATCTGGGTGCCGCACTGCATCAGCGTGCGGGACAGCATCATCCGCCTGTTCGACGAGCAGGTCCACCAGAAGACCAGCTTCGACGGGGACAAGTCGCCGGCGGTGGACCAGCGGTGGGTGCGGTGTCGCCGGCCGATGGTGGTGGTGGGGGGCGAGCTGACGCTCGAATACCTCGACCTGGTGTACAGCCCGGCCCTGCGGTACTACGAGGCCCCGCCGCACCTGAAGGCGAATGGCGGCATCTTCCTGGTGGACGACTTCGGCCGCGAGCGGGTGTCGCCCCACCAGTTGCTCAACCGCTTCATCACCCCGATGGAGCACCAAGTCGATTACTTCACCCTGACCACCGGGCAGAAGATCTGCGTGCCCCTGCGGCAGGTGCTCATCATCGCCACCAACCTGGGGTTGGACACGGTGACCGACCCGGCGTTCTTGCGGCGGATGGGTTATCGGCTGTTGCTCGAAGCGCCGACGCCCGAGCAGTACGCCCAGATTTTCAAGGGGTACGCGGGCAAGCAGGGGGTAAACATCCCGGCGGGCGTGCTGGAAGGGCTGCTGGAGCGGTACGCGACTGAAGGGCGAGAGTTGCGGGCGTGCGAGCCGCGGGACCTGATCGAGCGGTCGCGGGACATCTGCCGCTTCCGCAGCAAGCCGCTCGAGCTGACGCCGGACATCCTGAGCATCGCGTGGTCGGGGTACTTCGGCGCGCAACTGCCGAAGAAGACGGGCGGCGCGGCGGAGGCGTCGGGCATCCAGATCGGCAACATGGGTGCAGCGGCGATGTGACGCCGTGGCCAAATTGAGGTACAATTTCGCAATGAACCCGCGGCTGTTCATGGACGTGGACCCGGCCACCCTTCGGCTGCCCACGTCGAGGCGGTTTGGGGCCGATCCGCTTCGCTTGCATCAGCAGATCGCTCGGTTCGGCACGACCACGAAGGGGATGCCGACGATTGAAGTGAGCCGGGGAACGGACGGCGAACTGGTCATCAACAACGGGGTGACGCGAGCCACCCGTGTCGCCAAACTGCTGCCGGGCGCACTCGTCCGGGTTGAAGTGATCGACGACCTGTCCATTCCAGTCGGCAATTACCCGAAGGTGGGGGACTTCACATGACCATGACCACGCACACGGAACTGCTCGACGCCATCGCCGAACTGCGTTCGCTCTTCCCCGACTGGCGGATGGGTCAGTTGGTGGCCACCCTCACGCAGTCCGCGGGTGTGGACGGCGACGGGGCCGTGTGGGATGTCGAAGACGAACAACTGCTGCTCGCCGCCCGCCGGCTGATCGACCGGAACCGCACTCGCCAGATCGACTGACACGCTACATTACCCGGATGGACTACACCCACGAGTTGCGCGAAGCGCTGGCGGCGGCGGACGCCGCGAGCAAATACGTGACCGCCGAGTACGCCGCCTTCACCGCCATCCCGGACGCCCCGGCGCACATCACCACCCACGCCGACCGCGGCGCGCAAGAGATCATCCTGAAACACCTGCACGCCGCCTTCCCGGCCGACGGGCTGGTCGCCGAGGAGAACACCCCCACCGCCGCGCTCGCCCCGGCCGGGGCCGCCCGCACCTGGGTGGTCGATCCCATCGACGGCACCAAGGGGTTCGCCACGAAGAACGGCGAGTTCAGCGTGATGATCGGGCTGACGGTGGGCGACCGACCGGTGGTGGGCGTGGTGGCCGAACCGACGAAGAACCTTGTGACGTATGCGGCGACGGGGTACGGCTGCTGGCGGAAGGACGGTGACGCCGAGCCGGTGCGGTGTGCGGTGACGGCGTGCGCCGCGCTGGCGTCGGCCACACTCACACAAAGTCACAGCAAGCCGGGCAAGACGAAACCGATGGTGGCGAAGCTCGGCCCGGCGGCGGTGTTCGAGACGTACTCGGCCGGCATCAAGCTGGCGGTCGTGGCCCGCGGGGAAGCCGACGTGTACGTGAACAGCTACCCCGAGTTCCACGACTGGGACGTGTGCGCCGGCGAGGTGCTGGTGATCGAGGCCGGCGGGGTGGTGAGCGAGTTCGACGGCGGGACGGTGCGGTACGGGCAGCGCGGGGCGAAGCGGAAGGGCGGGCTGGTGGCGTGCGGCCCGAAACTGCACGCGGAGGTGGTGGCCCGTCTTGGCGAACCCGGCCCGCAAGGGCCGCGGGTGTGAACCGCTTATGGCACGCACCCACCGACCTTGCGGTCGGGGTTCGCCCGGATCGTTCACACGCCCCGCGCCTTCGGGTCCCAGATGTACTTGTGCATTTGGAGTTGCATCCGCACGTTCCGCCCGCTCGCCAGCACCAGTTCGGCCAACTCTTTCAGGTCGATCGTGCCGAACACCGCGCTCACGAGTACGGCGAACCGCTCGTCCAGGCGGTGCTCCCGCACCACCCGCTCGGCCCAGTCCCAATCCCGCCGGCTGGCGATCACGAACTTGATCTGATCGGCCGGCTTGAGCAGGCCCAGGTTCGTCCAGCGGTTGCGGTCGCACTCCCCGCTGTCCGGGCACTTCAAGTCCATAATCACGTGAACCCGGCGGTCGATCACGCCCACGTCGTGCGCCCCGCTCGTCTCGATCAACACCGTCTTGCCGGCGTCGCACAACTCGCTCATGAGGAGTGGCACGTCGGGTTGAAGCAGCGGTTCCCCGCCGGTCAGTTCTACCAGCGGACAGTCGAAGGAAAACACCTTCTCCCGCACCGCCGCCCGGCTCATCCGCTCGCCCTGGGTGAACGCATGGGGGGTATCGCACCAGGAGCAGCGGCTATCGCACACGGAGGTGCGGACGAACACGCACGGCAGCCCGGCGTAGGTGCTCTCCCCCTGCAAACTGCGGTAAATCTCGTGGATCAGTAGTTCGCCTGCCGGCACGTCGCGGAGCAACTGCACGCGGTGGGCGACGGCCGACGGGACGGTGTCGAGGGCACGAATGCTCATCTGCCTACGATATCGGATACCGGCCCCTACGGAATCCCGATGCTCCCCCGCCGCCATTTCCTCGCCCTCGCCGCCGCCCTGCCGTTCATCGGCTGTCGCCGCGACCCGAACGCCCCGGTGGTGTCGCCCGCCGACGCCCGCCGCATCGCATCGGAGAAGGCCGTCCGCGACTCGCACCTGGCCGCACTCGCGGCCGGCAAAGTGCCGCCCACGGCCGTGCGCACCACCCCGCCGCGGGCGGTCGATCTGCTGAAGGAGTTCCCGGAGCTGAAGCCGCTGTTACGGATGACGCACCGGCTGCACCCGCGGTACTCCGACGAGCCGGCGGCCGACCAGAGCAAGCTCGGCGGGGCGATCGCGTGGCCGGCCGGCGAGCCGTGGCCGACGTGCGAGGCGTTCAAAATCCCGCTCGTGCCGGTGCTACAGTTGCTCGCCGACGACTGCCCGACGCAAGTGAAGTTCAAGCCCGGCACGGACGTGCTTCAACTGCACTGGTCGCCGCGAGACTCCAAGGAGACTGGCACGCCGAAGCCGCTCGTCGTGTGGCGGAAGCTGAAAGCCACTCCCGCGCCCTACGCCGACCCGCCGCCGACCGCGCACGCCTTCCCCGGCTACGTGCCCGTGCCGTGCCGGCTGTTCGTCGAAAAAGTGCTGGAGTTCCCCGACTGGGCGACGGCGAAGGTGACACCCTTCCGCGAGCGGCTGGAAGCGTGGAAGCCGCCGGGCGGGGGCGACCCGGTAACGGTTTACACCGAGCGGCTGAGCGTGGCCCCCGGCACGAAGGCGGGCGGCTACCCGCGGTGGGTGGGCAACCCGAACCCGCCGACGTGCGACACCTGCCGCCGCGGCATGGACTACCTGCTCACGCTCGACGCCGACGAGTGGCGGGAGGCCAGTTGGGTTCCGGTCGAAGAGGCGGGCAAGACCGAGCTGCGGGCGAGTGCGGCGAACGCGGCCGGGTTCGGGTTTGCGGGCAATTACCACGTGTTCGTCTGCCGCCGCTGCCCCGACTGGCCGACGAAGGCGGCCTAAAGTGCTCTGCTCGCTCCGCGAGCGGGTTCGGAAGACCGCTCGCGGAGCGAGTGGACCACTTATAATGCCCCGTCAACACACCGAGAGTGCGTGATGGACGAGCCGAACGAGCCGACGCCCGAAGAGACACGCTCGGTCATGCGGCGGGTGGCCGAGTACCGCAAGGTGTGCGAGCACGTCCGCGGGAGGGGCCTGCACAGCCTGGTGTTCGGGCTGATGATGCTCGCCTTCTGGTACTGGTTCTACATGCACCGGCCGGGCGGCGACGTGTGGGGCATCTTCAGCCTCATCTCGCTCGGGCTGGCGGTGACGGAAATCGGCGTCGGCCTGCTCCAGCGGTTCTTCCCGTCGGCCGAGGGGATGCTGTTCGACGGCATCGTCATGCTCGGGTTCGCCGCGTCGAACGGCATTCGGGCGTTCATCTGGTGGCAGGCGGGCAAGGGCATCGACTACGTGTTCATCGGGTTCGGCGTGCTGTGGGCGTTCCAGGCGGTGAACATCCTGCGGTCGTATGTGGCCATCGTCCGCCGGCTGCCCGCCCGCCCCACCCGCGAGCAACTGCGGTGGTTCAACGGCTTGTTGGCCGACCTGCGGGACGCCGACCCGAAGTTGGATCAGCGGGCGGTCGCCCTCCCCACCAGCCCGTTCCTCACCGGCCTGCTGCTCGGCGAGTCGGCCTTTTTCCTCGAGCCTGGCGGGGAGGTCATCATCGCCGCCCGCCGCGACGTGACTCTGGAGTTCGAGAACGCCGACGACCCGACCAAGCTGCCGCGGGGCTACCTGAGCATCGGGGGGATGGACTTCCCGCCGTTCAAGCTCAGCCCGGCCAACTGGGAGAACTACGCGGCGTGGAAGCGGGCCGGGGGCGAAGACCCGCTCGACACCCGGTAGGGTCGCCACATGTCCACCCTCGATGCCCTCCGACAAGCGGTGCTTGCGTCGCCCGACGACGACCTGCCGCGGCTGGTGTTCGCCGACTACCTGGAAGAGAACGACGACGCCGACCGGGCGGCGTTCATCCGCGCCCAGATCGAGCTGGCGAGGACGCCGGAGTACGAGCCGTTCGCCGTGCTGTGCAAGACGCGGAAGCGGGAGTGGCTGACGGGCGAGCCGTGGGAGGCGAATTTGCCGGGGTGGGCGAACCGCGGCTACTACGGTGTCAAATGGGTTCGACCGGCGTACGTTCGCGGGTTCGGGGGAAGGGTGAGCGTCCCGTTCCTCCCATCCCTGACGACGGCGATGCCGCTCCTCCACACCCGCGAACCCGTAGAGGAACTGGACCTCGGCACCGGCACCATCGACCAGTGGCGGGAGTTCGCCGCCTCGCCGTGGCTCAACCGCATCCGCTCCATCGCACTTACCGGGATTTCGTCGCCGAACGAACCGCTCCGCTGCCTCCGCGAATCGCCGCACACCACCGGCATCACGTCGTTGCGGTTGGAAACGACCAACTACGCGTCCATCCCGATCATCCTGGAAGACCTGTTCGCCACCCCGCTCGGGAGGCAACTCACCACGCTGTCCATGCGGCACGGGTACGGCTCGGTCGACGAAACCCTCGAAGGCATCGCCCAGAACGGCCCGGTCAGCTTGACCGAGTTCGACCTGTATCACATGGGGTTCGGGCCGGCGGCGGCGCGGGCGCTCGTCGATTCCGGCATCGCCAAACAGACGGAAGTGCTGCGTCTGAGCGGCAACCCGCTCCTGCTAGCGGGCATGGCCATCCTGACGAATGCCGCCCACCGCCTGCGGATTCTCGACCTGACCGACTCGATGCTCGATGCCAAGGCGGTCGAACCACTCGCGCAGTCGCCCGCCTACGCCGCGCTCCGCAAGCTCGTGCTCGCCGGCAACCGGCTCGGCACCGATGGCGTCAAGTCGCTCGCCCGCTCGCCGCACCTCGCCGGGCTGCGGTCGCTCGGGTTGGCGAACACGCACTGCGACAACGCGGCCGTTCGCTACCTCACGCGGGGCACGTGCTGGCCGAACCTGGTGGAGTTGGATTTGAGGAACAACCCGATCTCCGACACCGGTGCGAAGCACCTGCTGACGGCCCGCCCCGCCCCCGACCTGACGAGCCTCGTGTTGCCGACGCGAAATCTGACGGACGACATGCGGGCGGAGTTGGTGGCGAAGTTCGGCGCGGTGGTGAGTTGGGTGGAGTAGTGCAATCCGGGAGCGGCCGGGTTTATCCCGGCTTCGGAAGGCCGACCACACTCATCTTTCCCGAAGGGTTCGTTGTCGGAATCCTGCTTCGCCCTGAAAGGGCGGGTTCTGTCAGCCCAGGTCGGAGCGCGCCGCCGGCGAGCCCAGGCCTGGGGAACGAATGCGAAATGGGAACCGCCCTGAAGGGGCGGGTTCAAGTTGCGGGAAACCGCCCCTTCAGGGCGGAGGTGTTGGTGGCGGCTATCCCAGGCCTGCGGGCGCCATCGGCGCGCGC
>JANNQE010000316.1:0-5114 GCA_031441625.1 Planctomycetia bacterium | reverse complement strand
GGGATGCGGCCGGCTTCGATTAGTTTGCGTGCCACGGCCAGCGTTGCGCCTCCAGCGGTTTCCGCGAACACGCCTTCGGTGCGAGCCAGCAGCGTCATGCCTTCGACAATCTCCGCGTCGGTCACGTCCTCGGCCCAGCCGCCGCTCTCGCGGATGAGCTTCGCCGCGAAGTAGCCGTCGGCCGGGTCGCCGATGGCGAGGCTCTTGCAGATGGTGTTGGGCTTCCGCACCGGCTTGTGCCGCTCGCGGCCGCTCTTCACGCAGTCGCTGATGGGGTTGCACCCGGCCGCCTGCGCCCCGTACATCTTGGTGGTCACCGGCGTGTCGATCAGCCCGGTGTCGTACAGTTCGTTGAACGCCTTGTGAATCTTGCCGATCAGGCTGCCGCCGGCCATCGGCACGACCACGTGCCGCGGCACCCGCCAGCCCAGGTCCTCGGCGATCTCGTACCCCATCGTCTTCGACCCTTCGGCGTAGAACGGCCGCAGGTTGATGTTCACGAACCCCCAGTTGTACTTGAACGCCACCTGCGTACACAGGCGGTTCACCTCATCGTAGGTGCCGGTCACGCTGACCACGTTCGCCCCGTACACGCTCGTGTTCAGGATCTTCGCCTTCTCCAGGTCGGACGGTACGAAGATGTACGCCTCCAAGCCGGCCTGCGCCGCCTGCGCCGCCACGCTGTTCGCCAAGTTGCCGGTGCTCGCACACCCGACCGTCTTGAACCCGAACTCGACGGCCTTGCTGAGCGCCACGCTCACCACGCGGTCTTTGAAACTGAGCGTGGGGAAGTTGACGGCGTCGTTCTTGATCCAGAGCGTCTTGACGCCGATCTCCTTCGCCAGCCGGTCGGCCTTGATGAGCGGGGTGCCGCCCACCTGCGGGCCGACGGTCGGGTCGCCGCTGATCGGCAGGAACTCGCGGTACCGCCACATGCCGCGGGGGCGGGCGGTGATCTTCGCCCGACTCACGTTCTGTTTGATGGCGGCGTAGTCGTAGGCCACTTCGAGCGGGCCGAAGTCGTCGGTGCAGAAGTTGGTCGGCTGCTTGGGGTACAGCTTGCCGCACAGCTTGCACTTCAGGCCGGTGGAGAAGTCGGACACGGGGCACCCTGATGGGAACACGCCGGCACGGCCGGCACACGCGGGGGTTTGTGGGGTGAGGTGATCGGTTCCAGAAACCCGCCCTCGTGGCGGGGGTGGTGAGATAAGAGAACGGCAAGGCCGGAACGGTGAACGCTCGGCACTGCTCGGTATCTTATCTGCCTCGACGGGCGGCATTCCTTTCAGGAAAACCGCGGGAGTCGAGCAGGAGGTAGCACCAGCACCGGGAGACGAATCGTGCGATTCACCAGCCGGCCGGTTGCTGTGGCGTCGAAGGGCCTGAACCCTCAGCCACTCTGGATAAGATACTCACCTACCCAACAACGATAGCCGTAACGGCCCCGTCCGGCAACCGGTCCGGCCGGAATTCGCCCCCCGCCGGGATACAATGCGCCCGCACACGAGGGCTGACCATGCCGTCGCCGTTCCCCGGAATGAACCCGTACCTGGAACACCGCCACGTGTGGGCGGACTTCCACAACGCCTACCTCACGTTCTTGCGGTCGGCCGTCCGGGTCGCGGTCGAGCCGGGGTACTTCGTTCTGCTCCAGGAACACATCTACCTGCGTGACCTGGAGGAGGACGACGAGCCGCGACAGGTGGGGATCGGCGATGTGAGCGTGGCCACCCGGCGAGGAACGAAGAAAGGGCCGAGGGTGAAGGGAGGGGTGGTGGCACCGGCCCAGGTCGTCCTCCCCCGGTTCGACCGCGAGAGTGTCAACTACCTGGAAGTGGTGGACCGCAACGACGAGACGGTGGTGACGGTGATCGAGTTGCTCAGCCCGTCGAACGAGGCGACCGGGAACGACCGCGACAGCTTCCTGGACAAGCGGCGCGCACTGATCACCTTGCAAGCCAGTTACGTCGAACTCGACTTCCTGCGGGGTGGGCCGCGGCTGCCGCTCCGACGCCGACCGGCGTGCGACTACTACGCGATGGTGTCCCGCCCGTGGAAGCGGCCGAACGCCGACATCTGGCCGGTTCGCCTCCGGGAGCCGTTGCCGTCGATCCCGCTCCCTCTGCGGCGGGGCGAAACGGAACCGCTGATCGACCTGCAAGCGGTGCTGCACCGCACGTTCGACGAAGCGGGGTACGGCCCGCGCATTCATCGACTCACCCCACAGCCGCCGCTCGCCCCGCCTGATGCCGAGTGGGCCGCGGACATCGCCCGCGCCGCCACCCCGACCGGGTGAATCACTTCACCACCGGCGACAGGTCCCACACGCCGACGGTGGACGTGTATTCCACGCGGACCACCTCCTGGCGGGTGTCCCACAACTGCTGGCTACCATCCCGGTTGAACCCGTTGGGCACGGTCACCCGCGGGCCGAGCACGTCTTTCCGCTCCCGCTCGACAATCGCCAGCTCGAACCCGCTCGGGGCGAACGTGCCGTCCACGTCGGCACGCCCGCGCGCCCACGTCTTCAACTCCGCCCCGCTCTTGACCTCCCACACGCCCAGCTTGCTCCCCTCGGTCGTGGTCAGTGTGGCGAACAGCAGCCGCCCGTCGGCGGAGAACGAGTGCCCGCCCGCGCCGCGGATGTCCGCCTTCGCCAACTTTGCTCCCGGCTCGCCCGTCTTCGCGTCGAACGTGAGCAGCGTGCTGGTGGAGGTGTACGCCACCTGGATCGGCCGACCGCCACCGGCCCCACCCCCGCGGGGAGGGGGGCCGCCACCGAACCCACCCGGCGGCACCACGGTGAGCGTCGGCTGGCGGTACGCGATCCGGCTGCCGTCGGGCGACAGCACGAACACGCCGAACGAATCCAGGTCCGGCTTCAGCGGCAGTTTCCGCTCCCACACCGGCTTGCCGCCGTCCAGGTCGCGGCAACTGACGACCGTCTCGTCGCCGGCGTGAACGGCCAGGTACAACTGCCCGGTGCGGGGGTCGAACGCGCTGCCGGCGTACCGGCCTTCGGTCAGGTCGGCGAGCGGCGTCGCCTTCACCACGTCGCCGGTCTTGGCGCTCAGCCGCAGGAACTTCGGCAGGTACTCGACCGAGTCGCGGTTGCCGTTCCCGTTCGGGAGGGCGCGAGTGGTCATCAGCGTGGCGAACACGCTCCGGCCGTCGGCCGACACGACCGCCCCGGTCGGGTTGTCGGCTTCCAGGTCGATCACCCGATCCGCCTTCGGCTCGCCGGGCGACACGAGCGACTTGGCCGACCAGAAGTGCAGCCGGTTCTCGGCGTTCACCTTGTTGCCGGCCGGGGCGAGCACCCACAGCCCGCCGTCGCCCGTCTGGCCCACCTCGCCGTACACGTCGGGGCGGTCGAACGCGGCCACCGGCTTCGGGGCGGGCGTGCCGACCTGATCGCGGGGGTAGACAATCACCCGCTTGTCGCCGACGAGGACGAGGTGCTTGCCGTCGGGCGTCCAGAAGACCGACTGCACCCGCGTGCTCACGACGAGCGTGCCGAGCAGCTTGGCCCGCAGCTTCGGCTTGTCGTCGGTCGCCGGCACCGGCGCGGCGAGCAGCGGACCGGCGACGAGTAGGAGTTTGAGGAGCGTGCGCATGGTGCGGTCTCGGGGGGGGCGAACGGCGCGACGTGAGTCCGCCGGTGCTTGGTTCTCTGGAACCGCCCGCGTGAGCGGGCTGGGTGTCTCACCCGGCCGCCTGACGGCGGCGGTTCCAGGGGAAGCGCCGGCACGCGGTCACTTCGCCAAAGCCGACAGGTCCCACACGCCGACGATGGACGTGACCCCCGATGGCGGCGGGGCCACCGGGGAGACCGGCTGATCCGGCTGTTGGGGGAGGTACAACGACGCACGCCCGACAGGCCCATAGAACGGGCCGTTCGGCGGCGGGGTATACACCGGAGGGCCGTTCGGGTCGAACCGCTCGGCGACAGCCAGGTCGTACTTGCCGGGGGCGAAGTCGGCGGCCACCACCCCGCTCGACCGCACCCACGTCTTCAACGGTTTGCCCGTCTTCGTCTCCCACACCACGTGCCGCGTGCCGGTGTTGGTGGACAGCCAGCCGAAGACCAGCTTGCCGTCGTGCGAGAACCCGCCCAGGTCGCACGAGAGCGAGTCGTCCCCGCCCAGGTCGGCGATGACGGCACCCGTCGTCGCGTTCAGCAGTTGCGGGCGGAGGGTCGGTTGCCCCTGAGGGAGTTGCGGCTGACCGGGGTTGGGCAACTGGTTCGGGTCCACCGGCCGGCCGGCCTTCGAGCAGAAGGCGACCACCACCCCGCCGTCGGGCGACAGACGCGGGGCCAGCCCGGACGTGCCGACGACCGCCTCGTCGAACCGCTTCTCCCACTTCTTCTTCTTGGTCGTCGTGTCGATGCAGCGGATGACGTTCTCGTCGTCCGTCTGGTAGTGGGCGAACACGCGGGCGCTGTCCGCACTCGCGGTCGCCCCGACGAGCGTCGCCTCGGCCTCGTCCATGCTCGCCACCTCTTCGGTCGTGTCGCCCGTCTTGGCGCTCACCCGCACCACCTTCCCCCGCATCTTCGGCACCTCACCGGGCTGGAACGGCCGCTGCTCGGTGGTCACGGCCAGCAGGCTCTTGCCGTCGGCCGCCAACGTCAGGTCGGTCGGGTTGTCGGCCTCCAGGCTGACCACCCGATCCGGCTTCGCCTTCTTCTTGCCGTCGAGCAGGTCCTTCAGGGTCCAGAAGCAGAGCCGCGTTTCGGCGTTGAACCGCCCGCCGGCGTTCGCCACCACGTACACCTCGGTGCCGTCCGGGGTGACGCCCAGCCACGCCCACCCGCCGGCCGGCAGGTCGAACTCGGCCACCGGCTTGGCCGGCGTGTCCTCACCCAACTGGTCGCGGCCGACGACCATCCCCTTGCCGTCGCCGATCAGGATCAGGTGCTTGGCGTCGGGCGTCCAGTGGACCATCTCCACCGCCCGGCTCACCTTGATGGTGCCGAGCAGCTTCGGCCGCGGTTTCGGCTTGTCGTCGGCCCGCCCGACCGCCGCCATCAGCAATAGAACCGCGAGTGGTGCGAGCCGCATGGGAACTCCTGTTGGGGGTGGGTGGAACCGGGAACGGAGTGACCGGGT
>JANNQE010000315.1:0-5298 GCA_031441625.1 Planctomycetia bacterium | reverse complement strand
GCCGCGCCGCCTCTTCGCCCTCCGCGAACATCACGTCCGTCCGGTAAATCCGCTCGCGGCTCAAGAACGCCTCCAACACCTTCCGCCGGCCGGTGCGGTAGTCGGCGTCGGGCACCCAGGCATACTCCTTGCGGATGTCGGCGGCATACCGGGCGTACCGCAATTCGCTCGCCCCCAGGATGGCAAGATCGGCGTCGTGCAGGATGTCGAAGTCGGGGCCGCTGAACGTGGTCGCGTCGAAGTGAGCCGTTGATCGCACCAGATCGCCGACGTGTTTCGTCACCTCCACAGTCACACCCAGCGCCGCCATCTCCCGCTCGGCGAACTCCGCGCTCTTCGCCTCGTTGTCCTTCGCCTGCGGGTCGTACACGGCGTCGTGATACCACACCGCCAACAGCACCGCCGGCCCGCCCTTCAACCGCGGCACCACCCGCAGCACCTCGCCGACGTGTTCCAAGTTGTGGTAGTGACGGTGCGGCTCGGAGTACGCTTCCACCAACTTGTCGAAGGCCGCGTATGCGGCGGCCGGCGTCACCCCGAACGGGGCGAGCAGGTGGACCCACGAGCGTTGCAGGCCGTCCAGCCGTTCGGGAGAGACCATCGGAGTTCACCTGTCACTTGCGGGACGAAGATAAGGTATCCGACTCCGCGGAACCCCTTCCCGTGATGTCGGTGGTGTGGTTCAATAGGGAGTGGGTTTCCCCGCCCCGACCCCGCGGTGAACTGTGGGCAGGAAGTCCGACAACCAGCAGTTCCGCGACGCCTGCAACCACCTGGGCATGACCCCAGCCGAGCGGAACGGGTTCAGCGATTACATCCACGAGTTGAAGGAGTCGGGCGACCGCGGCACGGCCAACAGTCGCGGCGACTTCACCTGGGACGAACTGCTCCAACACGGCCAGGACTACCTCGAACTGGTGCGATAACCATGTATGGCGTTGTGGACTTCCGCGGCACCCACCCGCCCACCGTCGGCGGGTACCCCGCCCTGCTCGACTTGGCCCAGCAGCTCGTCGGCGAACCGCTCCTGTTCGCCCGCCGCGGCTACCCGGACGAACTCAAATTGCACCTGGGCACGCCGGTCGAAACCCCCGGCCCGAAGGGGAAGACCCTCACCCGCGGCTCTTACGTCCTCGGGGCGGTGGCGTCGGCGTGGGCGTTCAAAATCGCCCGCCTGGGGGTGACGATCCTGTCCGGCGGGTCGCTCGCCGGCACCGCCCCGCTGCCCGAGCCGAAACTCGACGAGTATCTCGCCGCTACGGGCGGGCTGAAGGTCGTCAGGGTCGATGTCCTCGCCCACCCGTTCGGGTATTCGCTGTCGCTCGCGCTGTCCGACGGATCCGGACTGCACATCATCCCGACGGCGGAGGAGGCGGAATCGCCGACTGACAAGGAACGAACGCCGCTGCCCGATTGGGAGTTGTTCACCCCCTACCGCCGCTTCCTGCGGGTCGGGCCGGGGCCGACGTGGGCGTACCTGCCGAGCGACCAGCCGGAAGCTGCCCCGGTGAGTAGCGCCGATGCCGCTTGATCGCCATTCACATTGCCGCGGTTGCCTGCGGGTGGGTACCATGCCCAGATGCACCACCCAGGACGGCAGGCGATGGCGAAGACAAAGGCAACAAAACCGACGGTGCCACCCCTCGAAGAGGAGGTGGTTTTCCCGTCTGAACCGCGAACGATCACAATCAAAGATCCGAAACGGCCGGGCGACACATCCAAGGCGAGCCCGTCGGCCAACTACACCGTCGTCGCCCGGCGGTATCGCCCGCAGCAGTTCGCCGACCTCGTGGGCCAAGAGCACGTCGCGCAGGCGCTCACGAACGCCATCACGTCAGGTCGCATCGCGCACGCCTACCTCTTCACCGGCGCTCGCGGGACGGGCAAGACGTCCACCGCCCGCATCCTGGCGAAAGCCCTGAACTGCGAGAAGGGGCCGACGCCGACGCCGTGCGGCGAGTGCGACAGTTGCAAAAGTGTCACGTCCGGGAGCGACGTGGACGCCATCGAGATCGACGGGGCGAGCAACAACAAGGTGGAACACGCCCGTGAACTGCGGAGCAACGTCGGGTACATGCCGACCCGCGGGCGGTTCAAGATTTACATCATCGACGAAGTCCACATGCTCAGCAAGGAGGCGTTTAACGCCCTGCTGAAGACGATGGAGGAGCCGCCCCCGCACGTCAAATTCATCCTCGCCACCACGGACCCGGACAAACTCCCGATCACCATCCTCAGCCGCTGTCAGCGGTACGACTTCGCCCCGGTCAGCAGTCGGAAGATTTTCGACGCGCTCAAGCACATCGTCGGCCGCGAGGGGATCGACGCCGACCCGGAGGCACTGCGGTTGCTCGCCCGGCGTGCCAACGGCTCGATGCGAGATTCGCAAACGCTGCTCGAACAACTGCTCGCGTCGGCCGACGGCAAACTGACCGCCGAGCAAGTGCATTCGGTGTTCGGCACGCTGCCCGAAGACGCCGTGCTGGAGTTGGCCGACGCCATCGTGAGCGGGGACGCGAAATCGGCAGTCGAACATATCGGGGCGTCCGCCGAGAAGGGGCTTCAACTGGGCGAACTGCTCGACCAACTGACCGACCACTGGCGGGGGATGATGCTGGCGGCGGTGGGCGGGATCGAATCGGCGGAGTTGTCTGAACTGGCCGCCGAGAAGGTGAAGGCGCACACGGCCACGACGAACCTCGACGCGATCCTGGCGGGGTTGGAAATCCTGACCGCGACGAAGGCGAAACTGCGGGGTTCGCCGCACGCCCAGGTGTTGCTCGAAATCGCGGCGGTGCGACTGGCGAAGCTGTCTGAGCTACTCAGTGTGGCCGAACTCGCACAGTGGTATACACAGACTCCGCCGGTCGGTGTGAGCGGTGGCGCGCTGCGGGTGCCGGCACACGTGCCCACTCCCGGTGGGGATACGGTCAAAAAAAAAGTCCTGACCCCGCCGGAGGTTCAGGCGAACGGCGTGCCCCCCCACCCGCCGCTGCGCGGCGACCTCCCCCACAAGGGGGGAGGTGATTCTGTGGTGAGCGAGGAGCCGGCGAGTGTGATATGGGAGAAGGTGCTGGGTCAACTCGCCAACAATCCGATGTTGACGGCATATCTGCAACAGGCAGTCATTTTACCAGCAAACTTTGGGCCAAATTCACTGGTGTTACCGTTCCCCGCCGCGTATAGTTCCGCTTACGAGTCGGTGAAGAGCGAGCGCAACCAGGACCTGCTCCGCAAGGCGTTCCTGCTCGTCACCGGCCGCGAGTGGTCCGTCCGGTTCGAGATCGACAGCGAGCCGACGGCCAACGGCGCACACCAAACGCCCGACGCCACGCCCGCCCGCTCGAACCCGCAGCGGTCCCGTACCGAACTGCTCGCCCTGCCGTTCCTCGCCGCCCTCGGCGACACGCTCGGCGGGCAACTGATGCGGGTGGACGAGGGCTTCGACCCGTTCGCCGCCGTCCCGACCACCCCCGACACCCCGGCCGACGCCGACACCCCGATTCCCGCCCCACCCGACCCCGACGAGACCTGAGCCATGATGAAAGAACTCGGCGCGATGATGAGCCTGCTCGGGAACAAGGACAAGATGCAGGCGGAGATGGCCAAGTATCAGGCGGCGGTGGCGGCCATTGTCACGGAGGGCACGTCGGGCGGCGGCATGGTGACGGTGAAGGCGAGCGGCAAGCTGGAAGTGCTGAGCGTGAAAATCAGCGACGACGCGATGAAGCTGAACGACCGCGAGGTGCTCGAAGACCTCGTCGCCGCCGCCACCAATCAGGCGTTCGCCAAAGCCAAAGAACTGATCGCCGCCGAGACGGCCGCCATGGCCGGCAACATGGGCCTGCCGGCCGGCATGTTGGGTGGGATGGGTATTCCGGGCATGGGGTGAGAATCTACTCCGCGCCCTTCGGGTGCGGTGGCTTCGTGGCAGCCGGAGGGTTTGCCATGCCAGATGCGAAAGGCTCGAGGAACTTACCGCATAAGCGCCGAGATGAGTGGCTGGAGGACTTTGTTTCTCTGAACTTTGGGCAGAGGGAGTTCGAACGCTGGAAGCGTATCCGACGGATAGGGTGGCTGCTTTTTCTGCTCATATACGGCGTCGGCTTGTGTGGGTTCGGTCTCGGGCTTGTGCTTTTTTTAATCTTCGGTGCGGTGATGTGGCTACTCGGTGAGCGGTGCGAACTCGATGTCGAAGGGGTATTTTTCATCGTCTACTGCGGTTTCGCTGGGACCATTGGCTTGGCGTTCACATGGTGGTCGAACGAGGCAAAGTATCGCTGGTCCCAAGAGGAAGACGAGCGAGAACGCCGAGCGAAAAAGCGTGCCGAGACTGAGGAGCCGATTCTGCCCGTCCCGATGGCTCGGCGGGTAGAAGCCTCCGAGCGGGGAGCGAGCGACGACCGCCCAAACGCCCCGGAGGGGCCGACGGGTGTAGCCCAGGGCGGAAGCCCTGGGGAGTGGTGAACGCGACGCCGGCCCCTTCGGGGCGGGTGACATTTGGCGGATCGGTTCCCAGGGCTTCCGCCCTGGGCTACATCCGACGGCCCCTCCGGGGCGAAAGACGACCGAGGTGGCACGAATGCCCGATGTGACCGGACCGATCCAGACGCTGCTTCAGGAGTTCGCCAAGCTGCCCGGCATCGGGCCGAAGAGCGCCGAGCGGATCGTCCACTTCCTGCTGAACGGCGACCGGCGGGTGGCCGTCGGCCTGCGGCAGGCGCTGCAAGCGGTACTCGAACGGGTGCGGCCGTGCCGCGTCTGCTTCAACCTGACCGACGGCTCGGAACTGTGCCCCATCTGCTCCGACCCACGGCGCGACCCGAGCATCATCTGCGTGGTGGAGACCCCGCGGGACGTGACGCTGTTCGAACGCACCGGCAGCTTCCGCGGCCTGTATCACGTGCTCGGCGGGCGACTCGCCCCGCTCGACGGCGTCGGCCCGGATCGGCTGACTTTTCAACCGCTCGTGGAGCGAGTCCAACGCGGGGAGGTGCGGGAGGTGATTCTGGCGACCAGCCCGACGCTCGAAGGCGACGGCACGGCTCTGTTCGCGTCGAGCGTGCTGGCCGGCACGCCGGTGGCGATCACGAAGTTGGCCCGCGGGCTACCGGCGGGTGCGTCGTTGGAGTTGACGAACGCGCAGATTTTGGCCGACGCGATGGAAGGGCGGCGGGCGGTGTAGCTTGGGTTTGACTGGCGAGCGGGGGGGGGGGGGCCCCCCCGTGTTAGGCCCACCCCCACGGGGGGGGGGCCCCCCCCCCCCCCGGCAAAACACACAACACCCCCCCCCCCCCC
>JANNQE010000314.1:0-7912 GCA_031441625.1 Planctomycetia bacterium | reverse complement strand
GGCGAGAGTCGGACACCCGAGTAGACCCGCCGGCTCACGTCATGTTGGCGGCGGCGTTGTTGAAGAACTCCTGCCCGCCGAGGATGCTGACGGCCACCTGCCCGAACGTGCTGCCGCTCAGCAGTTGGGTGCGGAAGGAGTTCAGCCCGCCGGCGTCCGCCTCCCGCTTCAGGTACGCCTGGAACAGGCTCCGCACCACCCGGTTCAGCCCCTCCTCCGACCGCAGGAAGTCCCGCACCACGTCCGCCCGACTCGTGCCCGTGTTCAGCCGGTTCACCCAGTCGTTGAACCCGGCCGTGTCCGCCGCCCGCCCGAGCAAGGCGTAGTACATCAGGTTGACGAACTGGGCGTTGTTGTTGTTGCCCGAGAACTCGGCCGACAGGATGAACCCGGTCAGGACCTCGCCCTCGTCGGCCCCGCTTTGCAGGAACGTCACCCACCCGTTCAGCCCGCCGGTGTCCGGCTCGCGGCTGAGGAAGTAGCGGTAGAAGAACGTCACCTGATTCCGCCGGTTCTCGGTCGAGTTCACGAACCCGTTCGCCACGGTGTCGCGGCTCATGCCGTTGGCCAGGTTGGTCAGCCAGGTAGCCTGCCCGCCGGCGTCCGGTGCCCGCAGCAGGGTCGCGTGGTACAGCCCCTTGACGAACGCCTCGTTCGCGGTCGCGCTCGGCTTCGGGGCGAACAGCGCGGCGTTGGTGGTGGGCACGCCGACGGGGGCGAGCGGGTGCTGCACCTCGTAGGCCCCGATGTCGGCCGCACCCAGGTCGCGGGCGGTGCCCCGCTGGTCGTACACCGAGTAGCCGGCGACGGTCGAAGACGCCTTGCCCAGCGCCGGGCTGTTCTGGCCGAGGGCATGCGTGCGGGTCAGGCCGCCGTTGTCGACCAGCGCGCCGAGGAGCGGGTTGACGCCCAACTGGTTGCCGTTCGTGCCGTTCGTCAGCCCGCCGGCGGTGCCGGGGTGGGCGATGACGTTGTTCGAACTGGCGAGGTTCAGAGCGCCGCCGATCTCATCCGGCGTCGACGGGCCACGCGCGTTGCCGGCAATGATGCTGTTGTGCATCGTCACGGTGCCAGAAGCGATGTGGATGAATCCGCCGGTCCCACTGCCGTTGTTGTCGCTGTCGGCGCGATTCAGGGTGGCGGTGACGTTCGTGAGCGTGATCGCGCCACCAGTCTGGAAAATGGCTCCACCCCATCCAGCCGACGTGTTCCCCGAGAAGGTCGTGTTCACGGCCGTGACCGTCGCGCTCGTCCAGTTGAAGAGTCCGCCGCCGCCGCTCGTCGTCGAGTTCCCGGTGACGAGGCTGTTGGTGATCGTCAACTTGCTGTTCGCGCCCTGCCAGTTGAAGATGCCACCCCCTTCGCCCCCACCCACATTGTTCGAGACCGTCACGGTGCTCAGCGTCAGGTCGGTCTGGTTGTTGACGATCCCGGCACCGAACGCCGCCGTGTCGGCCCCGTCGAAGTCCTCTTCGTCGTCGACGCCCGACTGCCCACGAGTGATGGTCAGGTTTCGCAGGCTGGCGGGGTAGGTGCCGTTGGTGCGGCCGTCGAAGTAGAACACCTGCGAGCCCAGGTTGGCGTCAATGGTCACGCCCGTGCTCGGCCCGGTGATGCTCACCGGCCTGCGTACTTCCAGCCGCGTGCCGCCCAGGGTGATCGTGCGGCCGTTCAGCCCCTCGGTGAACGAGATGGCATCCGCATCACCGTTGAGGTTGGCCAGGTCGATGGCTTCCCGTAGCGTGAAACTGCCCGCGGCCAAGTTGCCGTCGGTCACGTCGGTCGTGGTGTCCACTACCAGCGGGATGTCGCGACCGAACACCCGGAGCATTGCCAGATCGGTGCCGTTGGACGCGGTGGAGGCCGAGCCGACGGCGACCACGCGCCCGCTCGGGTCGAGGGCGAGGCCGAGGAGTTTGTCGGTGAACGCCCCGCCCAGGTCGAACGCGTATCGCCTCGTCCCGCTGTTGAACGAACTGTCGAGAGTGCCGTCGGCGTTCACTCGGGCGAGGAGCATGTCGGAGTCGGCGACGTGTGCGTTCGTGACGCCCCCGAGGACGATCTTGCCGTCGGGTTGCAGGGCCAGGGCGTTGGCCGCGTCGTCCCCGAGGTACGGGATGGTCTGCTTGCCATCCCCGTCGAACGTGGTGTCGAAAGTGCCGTTCGTGTTCAGCCGGACGACCCCCACGTCGGTCCCGACCGACGTGGCCGTCCGCACCGTGCCGCCGAGCACGATCTTGCCGTCGGACTGAATCGCCACACCGGTCGCGACGTCGGGGAAGTTACCGGGGTCGAAGCGGAGGATGAGTTTGCCGTTGCCGTCGAAGGTCGTGTCGAGGGCGCCGGCCGACGTCAGGCGGGCGACGACGATGTCGGTGCCGGTGGAGGTGGTCGTGGCGGTCCCGGCGACCACAATCATACCGTCCGACTGGATGGCCAGAGCGTTGGCCGTGTCGGCGTGCCCGCCGCCGAGGTCGAACGTGACGAACGTGTCCAGTGTCGGGTCGATCACACCCGTCGAACTCAGCCGCGTCACGATGAAATCGGTGTCTGGCCCGACGAAAGTGCGATAGCCGGCCAGCACCATCTTGCCGTCGGGTTGGAGGGCGATGGCACTGACCTCGTCGGCGCCATTCACTCGGGTCGGTCGGTTCCAGATGCCGTTGGTGCCGAAGGTCGAATCCAGCGACCCGTTCACGTCCAGCCGGATGACCGTCACGTCCCGTCCTTTGGAGGCCGTCGTACTGTAGCCGCCGACTACAATCTTGCCGTCACTCTGGATGGCCACGGCCCGGGCGCGGGAGTCGAGCGTGGTCCCGCCGTCAGCGGAGAAGCCGACGTTGACGTAGCCGCCGCTGCCGAAGCTCGTGTCCAGGCTGCCGTTGGGGTTGTACCGCCAGACGCCCCAGTCGTTGTCGTTGGGGAATGATCCGGTTGCGAAAGAATCGTAGCCGGCCACCACGATCTTGCCGTCGGCCTGCATGGCCACGGCGTTCCCGACGTCGTCGCGGTTCGACGCCGCCAAGTTGTACGCCTGCATCCCGGTGCCGTTAAAGAGCGGGTCGAGGGCGCTCGCCGTCACCGCCGGTACGACGCGGTCTTCGAGCGTGAGGACACCGAGGCGGGCACGCGGCGACTTCACGACGGGGGCGACGGGCGTGCGGCGGAACAGTTGGCGAATCCAGGGGGGCATGAACGTCTCCCGGCGGGTGAGCGACAGCCGTAACAGGGTAGCGGAATTCTCGGCCGGCCGCAAGATTATTGTTGCGTCGCCGCGTCAGCAAGCAGCACCTACTTCAGCCCGCCCCGCACCCGTACAACTGCCGTGTGAGTACCCGTCCGCCAGTCCGGTTCCCGCCCCCGCTCCGCGTCGTCTTCTTCGGCCCGCCCCGCTCGGGCAAGTCGAAGCTGCTCGACGCCGTCGCCGCCGTCGCCCGCACCCAAGCCGACGACACGGTTCAACTCGTGCCGGCCGAAGCCCCCACCGGGCCGAGTAGCGTCGTCCGCCGGCGGGTGGCGGTCGACCTGCCCGGCGCGCGGGTCGTGAGCGGGGATGTCGAGTTCATCGACTGCGACGGCGTTGCCGCCCAGAATCTGCTCGCCAACACCGACCTGCTCCGCCGCCGGCAGGCCCGCTCCGAGTTGGCCGCGTCGCTCCGCAGCACCGACGCGCTCGTGGTGGTGATCGACGCCACGTGGCCGCCCGAACAGGTCGATGCGGTGTTCGCCCAACTCGACACGCTGCTGAAGGTGCTCCAGGACCAGCGGGCGGCCGACCGCGAGGTGGGCGGGCTGCCGGTGTTCCTGGTGCTGTGCAAGTGCGACGAACTGGCCCGGCGGGGGGAGGAGTTCGCCGACTGGCAGGCGCGAGTGACCGACGAGTTGAGCAAGCTGGAAGGCCGCTTCCGCTCGTGGTTCGAGGACGCCGGCGGGCCGTTCCTGGCGTTCGGCAGCACCGAGCTGTTCGTGACGGCGACCGCCACCAGTTGGCCGGACGTGATCGGCGGGCTGACCGACGGCACCGGCGGGTTCGGTGTGGACGAACTGCACGCGGGGGTGCTGGTGGCCGCCCGCGACCACCAGACCCGGTCCGTCACGTCGCGGAAGCGGTTGCACTGGACGGCCGGCATCGCCGTCGGCCTGCTGTCGGCCATGCTGTTCGCCATGGTGTGGCTGTCGGCCAGCCGCGAGCCGCCCGCCGTGGACGCCCTGGCCGCCCGCATCAAGCGGCTGAAAGAGGCGTTCGGCCCGCCCGAGGTGCGGCTGTCCGATGAGCGGTTCGAGCGGAACCGGCGGGAGTTGAACACCGCCCACGAGTCGCCCGTGTTCGACAAGCTGCCGACCGACCTGCAACACTACGTGACGGCCGAACTCCGCCAGTTCGCCGAGTACGAGGAGTACCGCCGGCGGTTCGACCCGCCGCAGTTTTCGCCGGCCGACGTTCGAACCGCCGGCGAGCGGGTGGAGTTGGAGCAGGCGATCGCGGAGCGGTTGAAGCCGCCGGCCGAGTACGCCGAGGCGTGGGAGCAAACCGAAGCGGTGCGGCTGGCGGCCAAGTGGCGTGGCGACCTGAAGCGGCTGACCGACGCCGAGCGCGACGTTCACGGGTGGTACACCGCGCAGCTCGCCCGGTTAACTGAACTCCAGACGGCGGCGGTGCCGTCCGAGCGGTGGTCGCCGGCCGGGTGGCGGGAGGCGGTGGGCGAGGCGGTGTCGCGGCAACCGCCATACCCGCCGGCGGAACTGCTCGCCGGCTCGCCGACCGTGCCGCTGCCCCGCGGTGAGCCGATCACGTGGGCGGCGGCGTACCAGTACGAGCGGTCGGCGACCGTAGCCGACGAGTGGCGACAGGCGGCGATCCGGCTGGCCGACATCCGCGACCTGGCCGACGCCGTCGGGCTGACGGTCCACCCGCAGAAACCAGAAGCCGTGCTGGTGCTGCCCACCCCGGCCGACCCGGCGCAATCGCTCGTGTTGGCCACCGACCGCCTCGCCAAGCTACGCGACCGCTACCCGCGGGCGCTCGACGGCAAGGCACGCTGGGCGGTGACCGGCATCCCCGGCCCGTTACAAGAGGTGCTCGGTCAGCGGTTAAAACTGTGCGCGAACAGCGGGGTCGATCAGGTGCGGCGGCTGGTGGCGAACGACCCGGCGGCGGGCAAGGGGTGGGCGAAGCTGGCCGACGCGGACGGCCTGCTGGCCAAGCCCGAAATGGCCGCGTGGGGCGAACTGCTGCGGCTGCTGGTGGGGTGGTCGGACCCCGACCGCCCGGACGAAGACCCGGTGAAGCACCTGGCCGCGTTCGTGAAACAGACCGAGTTCCGATGGGAGCCGATGAAGCTGACACTGAAGCTGCCGAACGCCCTGCGGGTGAACGCGGTGCAGAAGGCGGGCGACCTGACGATCCGCGTGGCGAGCGGCGGCGGCCAGAGGGTGTCCACGTTCGCGGCCGACCGCCCGCGAGTGGACGCGACCACCACGACCATCGAGTTCACCCCGCCGGATGGGGTGTTGAGGTACGTTCCGGGCGAAGAGTGGACGGCGAGCGTCACGCTGACCGATCAAGACGGGGGCTACGTGCTGCGGTGGGCCGACGCCCGCACGCCGGCGTATCGGTTCGACGCGATGCTGCGCGAGCCGACGATGGAGACGGTCGGCCCGAACCCGGTGCCGCAGCGGGCCGACGGCGTGCGGGCGACGGTGGCGGTGCGGGACAAGTCGGAAGCGTTCCGCGTGCCCCTGCTGTTGCCGGCCACCCGTTAGCCCGACGCGCGAGCGAGGGACGAACCAGCAATGGAACCCCGAACGCAGTGAGCGGGGTGACGCAACCACCCGGTCACTGCGTTCCCGGTTCCAGAGTGCCGCTCGGCAAGCGGCACCTACCTTGAGAGTGCTCATGCACATCCGCGACCTCCTGGCCCGCGACCGCACCACGTTCAGCTTCGAGTTCTTCCCGCCGAAGACCGACGCCGCGTCGGACGAGTTGTTCCGCACCATCGCGCAGCTTCAGGAGTTGAAGCCGTCGTTCGTGTCGGTCACGTATGGGGCCGGCGGCACCACCCGCGACCGCACGCACAACCTGATCGTGCGGATCCAGAGCGAAACGCCGCTCACGGCCGTGTCGCACCTGACGTGCGTGTGTCACTCGCTCGACGAGATGACCGGCATCCTCGACCGCTACGCGGAGGCCGGGGTGGAGAACATCCTGGCCCTCGGCGGCGACCCGCCCAAGAATCTGGCGAACTACAACCGCGCCGACGACGCGTTCCAGTTCGCCGAGCATTTGGTGCGGTTCGTGAAGTCGCGGACCAACCTGCCCGACACCCGCGGGTTCGGCGTCGGCGTGGCCGGCTTCCCCGAAGGGCACCCCGGCACGCCCAACCGGCTGGCCGAGATGGACTACTTGAAACGCAAGGTGGACGCCGGGGCCGATTACATCTGCACGCAACTGTTCTTCGACAACCGCGACTTCTTCGACTTCCGCGAGCGGTGCGAATTGGCCGGCGTGAGCGTGCCCATCCTCGCCGGCATCATGCCGGTGAATACGAAAGCCGGGCTGACGCGGATGGCGGAGTTGGCGGCGGGGGCACGTATCCCGGCCGGCCTGCTGCGGGCGGTCAGCCGGTGCTCGGACGACGCGGCGGTGGAGAAGGTGGGCGTCCACTGGGCGACCGAGCAGTGCCGCGGGCTGCTCGACGGGGGCGTGCGGGGCATCCACTTCTACACGCTGAACAAGTCGGACGCCACCCGCCGCATCTACGAGAATTTGGGCGTGCGGGATTCGAGCGAGTTGCGGTCATAGTCCCCCTCTCCCCTGGGGGGAGAGGGGAACATGAGAGAACAATGTCCGGGCCGGAAATCATCCTCACGCTGAAAGTGCTCGTGTCCGTCGTCACCGTGCTGTTCGCCGTCGCGGTGTGGGCCATCGCCACCGGGCGGAAGAAGCTGCACGGGCGGATCAACACCGCGTTCTTCGTGCTCACCCTCACCACCGTCGTCGGGTTCGAGGTGCTGTTGCGGGTGCAAGGGAACGTGACCGATCACTTCACGCCCGAAGAGAGGGACGCCCTGCGGCTACACCTGTGCTTCGCCGTGCCGTCGGCCGTGCTGCTGCTGGTGATGATGGGGAGCGCACTGCTCAAGTGGAAGCGGTTTCACATGGCCTGCGGGCTGCTGTTCGCCGTCCTGTGGGCGGGCACGTTCGTGACCGGGGTTTTCTTCCTGCCGCACTCGCGGTAACGTCGGCGGCATGAACGGGAACGAGTGGCAACTGGACGTGGAGCCGGTGGCGGAGGTGGTAGAGCCTTCCGCGCCACCACCTCCTCCACGACCCGTGGGAGCGGAAATAATCCCACCCGCTCCCACGGGTCGCGGCGAAGAGTCTGCCCCGCCACCCTCCCCGCTGCAAATCGTCGAGGCCATGCTGTTCGTCGGCGGGGCGCCGCTGACCGCGGCCAAGGCGTGCTCGGCCGTCCGCGGCCTCACCCCCGACCGCTTCCGCGATCTGGCCGACGAACTGGCGAAGAAGTACCGCACCCAGAACCGCCCGTACACCGTGCAGGCGAAAGACGACGGATTCGTGCTGGCCGTCAAGCCGGCGTTCCGTGGCGTGCGGGAGCGACTCACCGGCGGGCCGCGGGAGGCGCGCCTGAGCGGGCCGGCGGTCGAGGTGCTGAGCCTGATCGCGTACAAGCAGCCGCTGGCAAAGGGCGACGTGGACGCCCTGCGGGGGGCGGACAGCGGCGGGGTGATCCGCCAACTGGTGCGGCTCGGGCTGATCGCCGTGGCCGCCCGCGGCACGGCCGACGACCCGGCCGTGCGGTACGCCACCACCGGCCGGTTCCTCAGCCTGTTCGGGCTGGGGTCGCTCGACGACTTGCCGCGGCTGGAACCGGGAACGCAGTGACCGGGT
>JANNQE010000313.1:0-2603 GCA_031441625.1 Planctomycetia bacterium | reverse complement strand
GGACACGACCGGAGAATTTGCCCACGCCGAGCCAGTCCCGTTCGAATCCGGCCTCCTCCTCGCCGAGCGGTACCGCCTGCTCGGGCCGATCGGCGAGGGCGGCATGGGAACGGTCTACCGGGCCGAGCAGGTGCAGCCGGTGAAGCGGATGGTGGCGGTGAAGCTGATCAAGCCGGGGATGGACACGCGGACGGTGCTGGCCCGGTTCGAGGCGGAACGCCAAGCCCTGGCCCTGATGGACCACCCGCACATCGCCAAGGTGTTCGACGCCGGCGCGACGCCCGACGGGCGACCGTTCTTCGTCATGGAGTTGGTCGAGGGGGTGCCCATCACCCAGTTCTGCGACGAGCGGAAGCTGACGCCGAGGCAGCGGCTGGAGTTGTTCGTGCAGGTGTGCCAGGCGATCCAACACGCCCACCAGAAGGGGGTCATCCACCGCGACATCAAGCCGTCGAACGTGCTGGTGGCCCTGTACGACGACCGTCCGGTGCCGAAGGTGATCGACTTCGGGATTGCCAAAGCCGCGGGCTCCACCCTCACCGACAAGACGCTGATTACCGGATTCGGGGCGGTGGTCGGCACGCCGGAATACATGTCGCCCGAGCAGGCCAGCCTGAACAAGCTGGATATCGACACGCGGAGCGACGTGTATTCGCTCGGCGTGCTGCTGTACGAACTGCTCACCGGCACCACCCCGGTGGACAAGAAGTCGCTCGGCCAGGCGGCGCTGCTGGAGGTCCTGCGGATCGTCCGCGAGGTCGAGGCCCCGAAGCCGAGCGCCAAGCTTTCGTCCTCCGACACCCTGCCGAGCGTGGCGGCCAACCGCGGCACCGAGCCGGCGAAGCTGTCCAAACTGATGAAGGGCGAACTCGACTGGGTGCTGCTGAAGGCGCTGGAGAAGGACCGCACCCGGCGGTATGAGTCTGCCACCGGCCTGGCCCGCGACGTCCAGCGTTACCTGGCCGACGAGATCGTCGAGGCGCGGCCGCCGAGCACCGGCTATCGGCTGCGGAAGTTCGTGCGCCGGCACAATGGGCAGGTGATCGCCGCCAGCCTGGTGCTGTTCGCCCTGCTGGCCGGCATCGCGGGGTCGACCGTGGCGCTGATCGAGGCGAAGAAGCAGGAGCGCGATGCCGACATGGCACGTCAGGCGGAGGCGGACCGAGCCGAAGGCGAACGGCTCGCCAAGGAAGAGGTGCTTCGTCAGAAGGCGGCACTCGAAGGGGCGATGATCGAATCGAAAGCAGCCGAGGGTCTCATCTTACTTGGGCTGCGGGAGTCGCTTCGGGATTTGCCCCGTCAACGCTTCCAGGAAACGCCCGCGAGGCCCGTCAGCGCTGAACGCATTGTGGACGGCATGGCGAAGAGTCTGGACCAGACAATTACCCACATTTACGACGACAAGCCCCTCATCCAGGCGAGGATTCACCTGATAATGGCAGGGATTTTCGACGACTTCGATCTCTTGGAGCCGGCCCGGAAGCAGTACGAGATGGCGCTGAGGTGCTTTCCCGGAGTCTCCAAGGGGGTGCTCGACGAGGCGACAGTCAGCCTCCTATATGGCCTGTCCGGCGTGTTGTTCCGGCAGGCGAAGTACCAAGACGCCGTGCCGATGCTGCGACTCGTCGCCGAATGGCACCGGAACGCCGAAGGCGGCGGGAGTTTCCTCACGCGGGACGTGTCCAATCGGCTGGCCGAATCGCTCGCGAGTGTAGGACAGACCGGCGAGGCGATGCAGGTGCTCAAACGGGCGATTGGGGCGGGGCAACTCGCTCACGGAGAGGATGACGATACGACGCTGGAATCGATGGCGATCCTTGGACGAATTCACTCCTCGGTCGGCGAATGGGACGAAGCCGAATCGCAATTGCAACGCGCACTGGAAATCCGCCGCCGAATAAACACTCCCGAGTATCCGCCTCGATTGCGGACCGCAGAACAGCTTGGGCTGCACTATCTCCGACGGGGCAAGCCGGCGAGCGCGGAGGGACTGTTCCGCGAGTGCTTGGCCGTCTGCGAGAAGAACGACCCCGACGACTGGACCTCGTTTAACTCGCGGTCGCTGCTTGGCGAGGCGATGCTGGGCCAAAAGAAGTATGCCGAAGCGGAACCGCTGCTGTTGAAGGGCTACGAGGGACTGAAGGCCCGCGAGAAGACCACCCCGCCGCAGGCCAGCACCCGCATTCCCGAGGCCCTCGACCGGCTGGTCGAGTTGTACACCGCCACGAAGAAGCCGGACGAGGCGAAGAAGTACCACGAACTCCGAGCCAAATACCCGCCCGAACTCGCGCCGCCGCCGCCGCGGGAGAAGAAGTGACCGATCGTCGCGGACAACCTGTGCGTTATCCCCTCTCGCCGTGAGGCTTCACCCAGGCGTCGGGCAGCAGATCGACCACCTCCGCCCCGTCCGACCGGGCGGCGAGTTGATCCAACACGTCACGGAGATACGACCACGGGTTGAGCCGATGCCGCGTCGCACTGGCGCAGACGCTCAGCAGGACGGAGGCGGTCTTCAGGCCGTCGTCGCCGCCGACGTGCAGCCAGTTGGCGCGGCCTACGGCCAGCGGACGGATGGCGCGTTCGGCCGCCCCATTGTCGAGGGC
>JANNQE010000312.1:0-1918 GCA_031441625.1 Planctomycetia bacterium | reverse complement strand
CCGTACAGCTCGCGGACGTGCCGGCAGACCGTTTTCACCTGCCGCACCTCATCCGTCGGTCCACCACCCAGCCCGCAGTAGTGGGCGTCGGCGTGGGCGAGGTAGGCGAGCAGCACCTCGTTCAGCAACAGGGTGTCACTCGGGGTGGCGGTGACCGGCGGGCGGGTTTCCAGTTCGAGCTGGAGGCGGGCGAACGCGGTGCGGGATTCGGGCGAGTCGAACGGGCCGGTCAGGAGTTTCTGCTGGCGGACGCCGAGGGCGTCAGTCCAGACGGCGCGGGCGCGGCCGGATTGTTTGTGGGGGAGGTACGACGGGACGGGTTTGCGACGGGTGTTCACGCTGGCGGTTCCCGACCGCGAACTGTGGAACCATTCCACAGTTCGCCCGGTTTGGAAGCCGCACCCGGAGGGTCCGGGGTTAAGCGTGAAACGCTTCGGCAGAAAGGCTTTCGGTCGAGTGGGCGATGCAGGATTTGAACCTGCGACTTCGTCCGTGTGAAGAACGCACTCTACCACTGAGTTAATCGCCCGTGTCCCCGGAGAGCATCGGCTCGCCGGGAAGCATTGTTTAGCAGACGCGGCCGGTGGCGTCAAGGTTCACACCGTCGGCGGCAGGTTGCTGGCTGGGGCGTCGTCGAACCGCGGGGCCGACGTGGTCGGCGTCACCCGCTGCGGCGGCTTCACCGCCTCCGGCTCGACCGCGCGGGCGCTACTCGTGGTGGTGATCTCCTCTTCCACCCCGGTGAACCCCTTCTTGAACTCCGTCACCGTCTTCCCCAGGCTGCGGCCGATGTCCGGCAGCTTGCGGCCGAACAGCAGAACCCCCAACAGCAGCAGCACGATCAGTTCCGGCACCCCGATGTTTGGCAGGAAAGCGAACACGACCCGTCCTCCGGAATGTGGCGTCGGCAGCGTTCGGGAGGGGGTTGAAGGTAACCATCCCGGTTTCAATCCGCTCCGGCCGATGGTAACGGGCCGGAATCCAACCGTAACTATACCAGCCAATCCGCCGGGCGGGAAGGAATCCCCCCGCTCCGCGAATTTTTCCCGCCGGCTGTCACACGCCCGCCGGTGGGGTGTACGGGGGGCATCAACGGCCTCCACACCCCAGGTGCTCCGATGACCCCGCGAACCGCCCGCCCGATCCCGACCGCTCAACCCGTGACCGTGACCGTCAGCGTGAGCACCACCCCGAAGGCCACGCCGGTCGCCCGACCCGTCCGCCCGGCGACGAACACGACCGGGCAGGTGGTGGGGGCGATGGCCCAGGTGATCGGGGCGATCGCCCAGGCTGTTGGGCGGCGGCGGACGGGAACCCCGATGACGGCCCAACAAGTCGGCATGATGCCGATGATGGCGGCCCCGGTGCTGGTCACGCCGTTCGTCGTCGGTGTGGTGCCGATGGGTGTGCCGATGGGCGGGCCGATGATGACCCCGACGATGCCGATGCACCACACCCCGCACGCCCCGGTCGATGACGGGCACGGGCATGATCGCGGGCACGCTCCGGTCGATCACGGGCACGGCGGCGGCGGCGACTGGGGCAGCGAAGCGAACGACCACCCGGCCATCGAAGATCAACACGGCCAACACCCCGTGGACGAGCAGCCGACCGACCTGACGCCGGACGCGGACACGGCCGACACTGACTGCGGCGGGGCGATGGGCGACGCCGAGCCGATCATCGACGAGTGCGAGCCGATGGTGGAAGATTGCGAACCGGCGGTCGAGGACGTTCAACCGGACGTGGACTGCGGGGAGCCGGTGGCGGAAGAATGGTTAACGTCCGGTGAATTGGCGTCTTGTGGGGTGAGTTAGTCTGGGGTTCCCTCGCCCGCAGGAGCCCCGTGATGTCCGAGCCTGATCCCCGTATCGTGGAACGCTGGCGAACGACCTTCGCCATGTGGCGCAGCTCAAGC
>JANNQE010000311.1:0-6462 GCA_031441625.1 Planctomycetia bacterium | reverse complement strand
CGGCCGAACGAACCATCCGTGGCCTCGGGAAATCGCATGGGCTCCTCCCGGCGATAAGTCGTCTGAATAGCGACTGTTATCGCCGGGAGATAGCTCACCGAGAAGTGGGGGAACTTGAGCGTTGAACCCGTGGGCGTACCTGAGCGACGTGTTGACGGAACTGGCCGCGAAACCAGCCGACGTGACCCATCTGTTGCCCGACACTTGGGCCAAGCAGCATCTCCCCGCCGACCAGTGAGTTCCCAGCTCGCCACGCCGACCGAACTCGACCCACACCCACGCCCATTCCGTGGACGCTTACGATCAACTGCTCGGTCGCGTGTCGGCCGTCCGCCACCCGGTTGGGATTGCCCGAACCGGAACGCTCGGGGATGATAGGTCGGTAACGCTAACGACAGGTTGGCCCGGAGAGGCCCCCGGGTCGAGCGCCACAGGAACTGTTCCCCGGTCACGGAGATCGCTCATGGGAGTGCGTTGGACCATCGGAGTGGCGGTGTTGTTCGGCGCGCTGGCGGGTGCTGGCGGGCTGGACCGGCCGAAGAAGCGGGATCCCGGCTCCGGCGAGGAGAAGTTGGCCAGGATGGCGGCCGGTGAGATGCCCCTCGACGGCCTGCGGCTCGAGGTCTTCTGGAACCACGACTCGCCCAACCTACCCTCCCAGATGCGGCCCGAGAGCAAGTTCGACGTCCGCATCGCCGTCGCCGGCGACGGGTACGGGCTCCTGAACGACAAGGTCGAGTTTCAGCTCAGCAAGGACCAACTGCGCCAGATCGCGAAGTGGCTCGACGAGGCCGACATTCTCTTGGGCGAGGACGGCGGTCGGGAGTTCCGGGACGTCACCGGCCCGGACGGGAAGGTGACCAGGGTCTTCCACCCGATCATCGGGCGGATCAACCTGCAGGTCCACGGGACGGGCGTCGGGCGCATCCAGTTCCGGGACCACGCGGGGCCACCGGACCTCGCCCGCCTCGGAAACCGGCTGGTCAACTCCTGTCTGGAGGCCGGCCGCATGGGCGTGGGGGCGGACAGCGTCGCCGATGGGCTCACGAAGATCCGCAAGAAGCAGCTGCGCCCGGGGAATCTGCGGGTGGAGGTCTGCCGGGCGCTGGGGGCCGAGGCCAGGCCCGCGCAGTCCGTACTTGAAATGAAGGGAAGTCACTGCCAGTGGCACACTCGCTCGGGGAAAGCCGGAAGTTCGTTCCTCGTTTCGGGCTGGGATTGCGGCCCGGAGGCGCGGGACGAGGTCGCCGAGTTGCTCCACGACATCCTCGGGGGTGGGGTGACCCCGAAGTTCTTCGCGCCCCTCCCGACGACCATCCGCGTCACCGTCCTCGACAAGTCCGTGGACCTGGTCGGCGACCGATTCCTTGGGCTCGGCACCGCCCCCGCCACGCAGGACCGGTTCGACCGCCTGTGCGAGTTGCTGGAACTGCTGGAGCAGAAGGTGCAGAAGAAAGGGCAGGTGTTGCCCCTCTTCGGCTAGGAGTGACAGGTACCCGACGGGGGTGGGGAGCGGAGGGTTTGTCGGCCACGCCCGAACCGTACGCGGAGGCCATGGTGCCGTGACCAGTATCCACCTCACCCAGGCCGAACGCCGGGACCTTCTGGGCCACTACCGTCCACTCGTCGAATTGCAGGCGCTCACCCCCCACCTTGCACACCCTGTGAACCGTGGCCTGACCGATGCTCCAAACCAAAGGGCCCCCGCTATCGTTCTCGTGTTGTAAACACAACGAGCCGTAAGTTACCATCGGCAGCGGATGAACTCGGTTGGAACCCCGAGTCGCCTGCCAGCCCAGGGGTGGAAATGGTCACGCTTCCGCCGACGTCCATGAGTTTGCTCGCCCGCATCGGGGACGGCGACCCCGCGTCTTGGCGGTGGGTGTTCGATGTGTACGGCCCGCTCATGAGGGCCTGGCTCCAGCCACGGCGGGTGCAGCCGGCGGACATCGACGACCTCACCCAGAACGCCCTGATGGTGGCGTGCCGCCGTCTCCCCGAGTTCCGGCACAACGGGCGGGTGGTGGCGTTCCGGACATGGCTACGGGCGGTGGTCGCGAACGTGCTACGGGAACACGACCGGGCGAGTCGGCGCCGCCCGGCCGGAGATGATCGGCTGGTGGCCGACCTCGAAGATTCGGAGAGTGAACTCACCCGATGGTGGAACGCGGAACACGACCGGCACGTTCTCCGTGGGCTGATGCAAGTCGTGCGGACGGAGTTCACCGAGTCGAGCTGGGAGGCGTTCCAACAGACCGCGCTGGACGCCCGACCGGTGGCCGAGGTCGCGTCCGAGTTGGGGATGTCCGTGAACGCCATCCACATTGCCCGTTGCCGAATCCTCGCCCGGCTGCGGGAAGTGGCGAGCGGGTTCGTGAACGACGTGTGAAAGGATTCCGCAAGCCTCGGCCATTTTCCTCCGGGGGGAAGTCGCCCCCGCTTGGCAATGGAGAGCCCACCCGTGAACGACACCGTACCCCGCCCGGCAAAGTTGGACCCCGCCACCCGCCCGCATCACCCGCCGCCCGAACAACTCTCGGCGTTCGGCCTCGGCCGCCTCTCATGCACCTCTGCGCGTGCCGTCGCTTCCCACCTCGTCTCGTGCGAGTCGTGCGTGTTCCGCTTAAACGACCTGCCCCGAGATCCGTTCGTGGTCGCACTCCGTAGGGCGCACACTGCGACAGTCGTGGCCACCGGCGACACGACCGATCCCGACTTTACGGACGCACCCCCGGCGGTACTGGCGGGCCACCCGCGGTATTCGCTCGACGGGCTGATCGGCCAAGGCGGGATGGGGGCCGTGTACCGGGCCAAGCACGCCCTGATGGAGCGGACGGTCGCGCTCAAGGTGATCGCCCCGAAGTACCTGAAGAACCCCGAGGCCGCAGCCCGGTTTCGCCAGGAGGTGAAGGCGGCCGCGCGTCTACACCACCCGAACATCGTGACCGCGTTCGACGCCGAGGAGGTCGGCCCACTCACCGTCCTGGTGATGGAGTATGTGGACGGGCTGAACCTCGCCGATTACCTGAAGGAACGTGGGCCGCTGCCAGTGGAGGAGGCGTGCGGGTACGCGATTCAGGCGGCCCACGGGTTGGCCCACGCGCACGTCGCCGGGCTGGTACACCGGGACGTGAAGCCGCACAACCTGATGCTCGCCCCGGACGGCCGCGTGAAGATCCTCGACTTCGGCCTTGCCCGGCTCACTTCCGCAGTCTCCAACGAAACGACCACCGCTGACCCGGCCGACGACGCCCTCACCCGTACCGGAAGGTGCATGGGCACCCCGGACTACATGGCCCCGGAGCAGGCGGGGAACGCGACCGCAGCCGACGCCCAGTCCGACATCTATTCCCTCGGGGCGACGATGTACCACATGCTCACCGGCCGTGTCCCGTTCGCCGGCGAATCGGTGTCGGAGAAATTGCACCACCTCGCCTTTACGGACCCAACCCCGCTCGAAGCCCTCCGCCCGGACCTGCCCGCGGGTCTGGTGCGAGTGGTCGGGCGTATGATGGCGAAGCACCCCGCGGACCGCTTCCCCACGGCCGAGGCGGTCGCGGCCGCACTCGCCCCGTTCGCGTCGCCCCCGCGGTCCCGGAAGAAGCGCCGGCTCCTCGTCGGTGCCGGTCTGTTGTTCGCCCTCGCGGCGCTCGTCGCTGGGGTCGTGGTCAAGTTCTCGACTCCACAAGGCGAGGTCATGATCGAGACGACCGACGACCCGGACGTCGAGGTCGTGGTCAAGGGCGGGAAGATCGTCACCATCCGCGACGGGAAGACCGGCAAAGAGTACGTGCTGGACCGCACGGACCTGACGCTCTCGATGGCCGACGGTGACGGCTTCCAGGTGACGCTCGACGGGACCAAGCCTTTCGTCATCCGGCGGAGTGGGAAGCAACTGGCGGTCGTCCGGCTGAACCCGCCGAACGCCGTCCGCGCGACGGAGATCTTCCGCACGCGGTGGGAGGGCACGGACCACATATGCGGGTTTGAATTCTCGCCGGACGGCATGGACCTTTACGTCGGCCGTGGCACGGACGGCGCAGGCCGGATCTACGACTTGAACGCGAAGAGCGTGCGGGTCGAACTCCCACAGGCGTGGGTCGGCGGGTACTTGCCCGGCGGGCGCGAGCTGCTGATCTCGCAAGGCCACAACAGCATGGCTGTTGTTGACGGCCGAACCGGGAAGGTGCAGCGGGAGGTCGCCCGGCACCCGGAGAAGGTCGCGAGCTTGCAACTCGCTCCGGACGGGAAAACGGTGATGACCTATTCAGAGAAGGTTGTCTGCCGCCTGTGGGATGTGGCCACCGGAAAACTCCTCAAGTCGTGGGAGGGCCGGTCCGTGTTTTACAGCCCAGAGCCCGGTGAATTGCTCGTGACCCGAGAAATCAACGCGCCGGAGGCCATGTGGGATGTGACGGCGGGCACCGAGAAGCCCGTTCCGGCGGCCTACAGCCGCGTCGTCGGCCTGTCCAACGATCAATCTGAACGATTCGGAAAGGACCGCATCGGTACTCACCTCGGGCAGACGCTCCACATCCACGACCGGGCGACCGGCAAGATTCTCCACACGCTCGACATGGGGCGGACGATGGACCGCACGAAACATCGGGCGATCGGCGTCGGGCCGGGCGGGCGGTTCGTCGTCCACACGGCGGACGGCCACGCGGCGGTGGTCCGCGACGTCGCCACGGGTCGGGAACTGGCCCACCTGCCGCTCGGGAACGCGGTTGCGTACAAGTGCGTCGTGTCGGCGGACGGAAAGCGGGTCGCGGTCACGAACCCGCTCGGCGACATCGCGGTGTGGGAGCTGTCCGAGTAGTGGGCAAAAATCCGCGGGCGGGTGAAAGGTCGGGGGCGTGTCGGGTCATTTCCTCGTGTCGCATGGATCGGACTCGGGGTCGGAACCCCGGACCTGCGGCACCTCGAAAGGACTCACCCATGCTCCGCCCCGTCTTCCGCCCACAGCTCCAGGCACTCGAAGCCCGCGAAGTCCCGGCCCTCAACGTCCTCTACACCGGCGCATCACTCACCCTCACCGGCACCCCGGCCGCCACCGGCAGCCAGTTCCTGAGCGTGCAGAACACCGGCGGCGACGACTACCAAGTGACCGACGCTGGTGTGGACCTCGGCACCTACCGCATCACCCGCGACATTACCGTGAAGCTGTCCAGCATCGACTGCAACGTCGGGGTGAACCTGAATGGCGACACCCTGCCCGGCAACCTCCTGATCGACGTGGGGGCCGGTGACCGCGACCCGTTGACCCGTGCCACCGTCAGCCTGGTCACCGACGTCGGGTCGGCCCGCGTCAGCGGGGACGTAACGTTCAAAGGCGGGTCCGGGCAGGAGCGGTTCCTGCTGCTCACGGTCGATGAGTTCGAAACGCCCATGGACATTGGCGGCAACGTGCGGGTGATCGGGAACACGGTGACGACCCCCATCGAGGACACGTTCGAACTGCGGGCGGGGGTCACGGTCCACGGCGACGTGCGGTCCGACCGCATCACCTACACGACCATCAGCGGCACCGTGGACGGGAACGTGATCGCCACCGCCACCGGCAGCCCCGGCGGGATGGGGTTCGCCGTCACCCGCACCGGGGTCGTCCACGGGGACGTGATTGCCAGCGGCGGGGCCACGGCCGTCGCGGAGACCGACGGCACCACGTACTTCAGCTACGCTGATCTCGGCGGCACCATCGACGGGGACGCGATCCTCCGCCTCACCAGCGGGCGGGCCAGCATCCGTACTGCCCCCGGCGGCAAGATCGGCGGTCACCTGCATTACACCGCCGCCGACGGGGTGGACACCGACTTCTCCCTCGCCAGCGACACCGCGATCGGCGGCAACCTGCGGTACACGGCCGGTAACTGCGGGTCCAATTCCGTGCAACTCTACGGCCGCGTGGAGGGGTACGCCGCCCTCCACTTGGGCGGGCCGGCGACGGTGTCCTCCAGCCTCGCCCACTACGGCTCGGTCGGCAAGTCATTCACCGTCACCGGCGGCGGGCAGTGGGTGAGCGTGCAGGTCGTCGGGTTCGATTGGGGTGGCGCGGCGACCAACCATCCGACCTGGAGGACGGTGGGCGGCGACCTGACTGTGAAGACGGGCAACGGCACGAACTCCCTGACCGTCATGGGGGCGAACAGCCAGTTCAACGGCGAGTTCGGGGCGAACCCCATCGGCGGCAAACTGACGTTCACCGGCGGCAGCGGGGCGGACACGGTGCGGTTCGACGGCCAGAGCACGTTCAAGGCGAAGCTCGACCTGGGGGCCGGGAGCGACACCGTGGCGTTCACCCCGCTCGCCACCGTAGGCTCGCTAGACGTGGACTTCGGCGCGGGCCTGGACACCTGGACCCCGCCGACGGTCATCACCTTCCCGCTCAAGCTGAAGAACCTGTGACGTTGCCGCGCCGGGCGAGCGGGGGGCGTCAGCCCCCTGGTTTCGCCACACAACACC
>JANNQE010000310.1:0-5442 GCA_031441625.1 Planctomycetia bacterium | reverse complement strand
GCCGACCGACCACGCCGTCACGGTGGTGCTCGAAGTGACGGCGGTTGATGACACGAACCGCCGCCTGACCGCCGACGGCTACCTGACCGTGGACGGGCGAGTCATCTACCAGATGCAGGATTTCACTCTAGAGTGAACCAGCCCCCGGACTGTAGCCGGGGTCTGTGACCCCGGTCCGGACCGGCCTCACAGAGGCCGGCTACAGCAGCACGACGAGCACCATGCGCTACTCCCGCGTTTACCTGGAATCCATCGGCTACGAGCTGGCCCCGGTGGTCGTGTCCACGCGCGAGTTGGAGAGCCGCCTCACGCCGTTCCTGGCCGCCCACGGCTTCCCCCCGCCGCGGCTGGATTTGCTCACTGGCATCTCCGAGCGCCGCTGGTGGGAGCCGAACGACCGCCTCAGCCGCGGGGCGACGGCCGCGGCGCACAAGGCGCTCGCCAAGTCGAACGTCGCCCCCAAAGACATCGGCACCGTCATCTACGCCGGGGTGTGCCGCGAGCAGTACGAGCCGGCCTCCGCGTGCGCCGTCGCGGACAACCTGAACATGAAGCCGCAGACGGTGCTCGACATCAGCAACGCCTGCCTGGGCGTGCTCAACGGCATCGTGCAGGTGGCGAACCAGATCGAACTCGGGCAGACGAAGGCCGGGCTGGTGGTCAGTTGCGAGAGTGCCCGCGAGATCAACGACGCCACCATCGACAAGTTGAACAGCATCGCCAGCACCATCAGCCGGGCCGAGGCGGAGACGCTGTACCGGGAGTGCCTGGCCACCCTCACCGGCGGCAGCGGGGCGGTGGCGGTGGTGGTGACGGCCGCCGACGTGAGCCGCGACCACCGCCGGCGGCTGATCGGCGGGAACAGCATGAGCGCGCCAGAGCACAACGGGCTGTGCAGTTGGGGCTTGCAGTCGGTGCAGGACACGGCGCTGGGCCGGCTGGTGAAGAAGGGCGTGCCGAGTGCGGTCGGGGCGGTGCTCGGGCAGAAGGCGGCGAACGTGCTCGAGTGGGGGCTGGACCTGGGGCTGGGCACGCTCGGCCACGGGGCGAGGACGCTCGACGACGGGCTGAAGCACGTGAAGCTGCCGTTCATGAAGACGCACGCCGGCGAGGTGCTGCGGAACGGCGTGGAGTTGGCCGTACGGAACTGGAAGGCGTTCCTCGAACGCTTCGGGCTGACGACGGCGCAGATCGACAAGGTGATCTGCCATCAGGTCGGGTCGGCGAACAAGGAAGCCGTGTTGCGGTCGCTCGGCATCGACCGGGCGAAGGACTTCAGCACCTACGAGTTCCTGGGCAACATCGGCACGGTGAGTCTGCCGCTGACGGCGGCGGTGGCGGAGGAGCGGGAGTTCCTGGTGCCCGGCGACAAAGTGGGCTGGCTGGGCATCGGCAGCGGGCTGAACTGCATGATGCTCGGCGTGGAGTGGTGACATGCTTTCGCCCCGGAGGGGGGCCGTCGGATGTAGCCCAGGGCGGAAGCCCTGGGTACAGACGATACACCATAACCCGCCCCGAAGGGGCCGGCGTCCGTCGGCCCCTCCGGGGCGAGTTGATTATCGGAGCAACCCCAGGGCTTCCGCCCTGGGCTACATCCGGCGGCCCCTTCGGGGCGGAAAAACACTCATCGGTGGCTCGCCCCTCGCTGGCTGCGTCGGGCTAACAGGTGTTGACTCCCCCGTGATCGACTCCGCGCTCTACCCCTTTACACCTTGCCGCTTCACCCGCGACGGCCACGGCCTGAGCTACCTGGACGAAGGCTCCGGCGAGCCGGTCGTCATGCTCCACGGCAACCCGACTTGGAGCTTCTACTTCCGCAACTTGGTGCTCGCGCTGCGACCGAACTTCCGGTGCGTCGTGCCGGATCACATCGGCATGGGGCTGTCCGACAAGCCGCCGGCGTCGCAATACCCGTACTCGCTGAAGGCCCGCATCGACGACGTGGAAGCGCTACTCGACTCACTCGGCATCACATCCAACATCACGCTCGTGATGCAGGACTGGGGCGGCATGATCGGCATGGGGTACGCCGCCCGGCACCCCGGCCGAATCAAGCGGATCGTTGCCACCAACACCGGCTGCACGCGGTTGCCCAAGTCCAAGCCGCTGCCGCCGTCGCTGTGGGTGGGGAGGAACACGGCACTCGGCGCGTGGCTGATCCTGAAGCGGAACTACTTCTGCCGCAAAGCCATCGAGTGGTGCGTGAAGCGGAAGCCGCTGCCGCCCGACGTACAACAGATGTACCTGGCGCCCTACGACACGCCGGCCAACCGCGTGGCCGTGCTCAAGTTCGTGCAGACCATCCCGCTCAAGCCGGGCGACGACGGGTACGACATCGTGAAGGGGGTGGAAGAGAGTGCGCCAAAGTTTGCGAACGTGCCGACGCTGTTGCTCTGGGGGATGAAAGACTTCGTGTTCGACAAGCACTTCCTGGCCGAGTGGCAGCGGCTGTTCCCGCACGCCGAGACGCACACGTGGCCCGACTGCGGCCACTACCTGCTCGAAGACGCGGGGGATGAGGTGATCGGCAAGATTAGGCAGTTTCTTGACCACGAATCAGACGAATAAGACGAATCCGGACAGAAGACAGAGCAGAATTGCTCTTCTGCCTACTGTCCGGATTCGTCTTATTCGTCTGATTCGTGGTCAATTCTCCTCCTCAATCATCATCGTCCTTCTTGTCCGCCTTCGGTTTGATCGGCACGAAGAAGGCCGCCCGCACGGGGGCCGGCATCGGGCTGTTCGCCCCCTTCACGCTCTTCCAGATGATCTCGTTGAAGATCAGGTCGTCCGCCTGGTCCTCCTTCGCCAGGTCGAGCTTCTCGCTCGTCGCCGCGCCCCACGCACCCGGCTTGTTCAGTTCGTTCACGTCAATCCGGGCCTTCTCCGCCTTGAACGCCGTCTGGTCGGGCTTGGCGGTGAAGCTGCGGTACATCGGCCGGGCGGCCGCGTCGAACTGGCTCATCGGCTTCAGCCCGAGGATCAGTTCCATCGTGCGGAGCATACTGCTCGTGCTGTACAGGGTGCTGTCCACGCTCCCCTTCTTGCAGTACGGCGAGATCACCAGCGCCGTCACGCGGTGGGCGTCCACGTGGTCCGGGCCGTTCTGAGCGTCATCTTCGATGACGAAGACGGCGGTGTCCTTCCAGAACTTGCTGTTACTCAACGCCTCGATCACCATGCCCATGGCGAGGTCATTGTCGGCCACCTGTGCCCGCGGGGTCGGCTTGCCCACCCGCGTGCCGCTGGTGTGGTCGTTCGGCAGCCGCAGGATTTGCAGTTGCGGCATGTCGCCGGCCTTCTCGAACCGCTTCAACTCGCTGATGAACCGCTCGGCCCGGCTCACGTCGGTCACGTCCAGGTCGTAGCTGCGGAACTGCGGGTCGAAGTGGCCCTCCAGCGACTTCACCGTCGCCACGCCGTCCGCGAACGTGCCGTCCTTGTTCTTGATGCCGTTCGCCACCCACTCGCCGTAGCTGCGGTACGTCACCTTGGCTTCCGCCGCGCGGTCCCAGATGTACCCGCCGGCCGGCCGGGCGATCTCGTCCACCGCCCCCTCCGCCGGGTAGCCGAACGTCTTCTTCGGGCTGCCGCGGTAGCTGAGCGGCCACAGCTTCTCGACGAAGTCGGTGGCGTACGCCCCCATGCTCCACTCGTGCCCGTCGGCGCTCACCTCGCCGTCCACGTAGATGTTGTCGAGCAGCACGAACTCGTCGGCCAACTTGTGGTGGTTCGGCGTGACCTCTTCCGGGAACAGGCACAGGCTCGGCTCGCCGTTCCCCTTCGGGTTCTTCGGGCGGGCGGCCATGTCGCCGAACACCTGGTCGTAGGTGCGGTTCTCCTTGATGACGTAGATGACGTGCTTGATCGGGCTGGCGTCGCCCACCTTCTTCGGGATGGGGTTGTCCTTTTCGACGCCCTCGGCCCGCGGCGCGTTCTCCTTGTCGAGCGGGGAGCAGGCGTAGGCCGTCTTGGAAAACTTCGCCATCTCGGCGTCGTCCGGCATCGGGATGAAGCTGACCGTGCCGCGGTGCAGCGCGCCGATGTATTCCAGAATCCCCTTGTCGAACGACAGGTTCGGGTTCGGCCCGCTCGGGTTCGCCTTGCTCACGTTCCCCTTGCCGTTGGCCACGATGAGCGTCTTGTCCAGCTTGTTGAACCGCACGCTGGTGGGATACCAGCCGGTCGGGATGAAGCCGAGAGGCTTCACGTGCTTCGGGTCGGCGACGTTGAACACGGCGAGATTATTGGCGTCGGCGTTGGCCACGAACAGCACCTCGCCGTCCGGCGTCAGACTCAGGCTGTTCGGCGTGTTGCCGCTCGGGGCGACGGGATAAAGGGCCGCGTTGATGGTCTGGATTTGCGTGCCGGTGGCGAGGTCGAACACGCTCACCTGCGTGCTGTTCGCGCACGACACGAACATCACCTTCGCCTTCGGGTCGATGACCATCTCCGTCGGGTGGCTGGCCGTCTTCCACACGCCCGCCACCTTGTTCGTTTCCAGGTCGATCACCGCCACGCCGCCCTTCGCCCACAGGCTCACGAACAGCCGCTTGCCGCCCGGCTCCACCACCGCCGTGTACGGGAACGTGTTGTTCGGGGCCGGCTTCGTCCCGTCCTCATCGTCGGCCGGCTTCGGCTCCTCCTTCTTCGGATCCTTACGGCCGTCGGGCGGGCTGGGCGGGTCGCCCTCGTTCGCCTTCTTCGGCTCGACCCCGGCGTTCAGCTTGATGACCACCTTGTTGTCCGGGTTGTCGAGCGGCACCCGCACCACGGCGTCGGCCCACAACGCGCACGCGAACAGTTCCTTCCCGGTCGCGTCCAGCACGATGCCGCTGGGCACCGTCCGCTTGCTGCCGGGCACGTTGCCCACGTCCAGCTTGCGGTGGTTGTGCAGTAGCCCTTTGTCGAAGTCCCACACGTGGATCAGGTCGAACTCGCCCCCGCTGGCGTACACCTGCTTGCCGTCCGGACTCCACGCCAGCCCGTAGAACGCCTGGTCGATGGGCACCCGGCAGACGATCTTGCGGGCCTTCGCGTTCAGGTCGAGGATGTGAACCTCGTGCTCGCGGAGGCCGCAGTTCAGCACGGCCGCGAACTGGCCGGTCGGGTGGATTTGCACGTTCGTCGGCAGGTCGCCCACTTCGATGCTCTTGCCGGCCGGGTTCAGCTTCCACCCGTTGGGCAGTTGCACGAACCCGTCCTTTTGCAGGCCGGGCAGCACGCGGGCCGGCGGCTTGTCGTCGGCGCGGGTGGGGATGAGGGGCAGGGCGACCGCGAGTGCCGCGATCACCAGGGGGGGCCACTTCATGGCGAGCCTCAGAGGTTAGGATGGGGCAACAGCCCCAGAGGGCGGTATTATCTGAAGTGTCAGGCGACCGGGCGTGAAGAGTGAGAGTAGGTCGCCGAACGGGTACCCAGGGTTTGCACCCTGGGCTATTG
>JANNQE010000309.1:0-6699 GCA_031441625.1 Planctomycetia bacterium | reverse complement strand
CACCTCACCACCCCCGCCGCCCCGCTCGCTGTTATCGGTCGGGGGGTGACGGGGTTCGACCCCACCCCGGGCCCCCCCGTCCCGGTTCCAGTCACACCGTCGGGGCTGGGATGAACCGCCGCAGGAACGCCACGCCGCCCGGCACGTCCGCCGCCTCCCCGCCCCGCTCGACGCACACGAACCCGCCGAAGTCGGTCGCACTCAGCCCTGCCACCAGACTCAACCACTCCACTTCTCCCGCCCCCACCGCGACTTCAGTCGCCCCGCCCGCCGCCGTGCCGGTGCGCACGTCCCGCGCGTGAGCGTGTCTCACCCGCTTGCCCAGGCTCATCAGGCTGGCGAGCGGGTCGTGACCGTTGCTCAGGAAGTTGGCCGGGTCGAACGTCACCCGCAGGCTGCCGCTCTCGAACCCGTCCAGGTACGCCGCCGTCGCCGCCCCGGAGTCGAGGCCCGCTTCCACGCAGACCGTCACGCCCACGCGGTCGCCGTGCCCGCCGAGGGCGACGAGAGCTTCTCGTAGCAGTTCGCCCTTGCTCGGCTCTTTGAAGAACAGGAACGGCGTGGGGTCGGCGGCCGGCTTCTCGTCGGGTTTCGGGAGCCGCGGGAGGGGCACCACCACCTTGTTCGCCCCGAGGTCGTAGGCGAGCTGCATGACCGCCTTGATGTGATCGATCCGCTGCTGCTGGTGGGCGAACGTGTCGAGGCCGTGGCGGAGGGGCACGCTCACCGCGGCCAAGGTCTGGTTGAACGACCGCAGGAGGTTGCGGAACTCGCGGCGGCCGGTGGTGCCGAGGGCGTCGTGCGCCACGTCGCCGACGGCGTCCACTTGAACGCCCTGCACGCCCAGTTTGGCCGCCGCCGACAGCCCGCCCCGCACCGGCAGGCCGAGCGACTCGAGGACGACACCGAGTTGGAACTGGTTCATAGGACTGATCGGATCAGAGAGCCACGGATGACACGGACAGAACGGATCAGACGAAATCTTGATTTCGTCTGATCCGTGCCATCTGTTTCAACCGTGGCTGTCTTGAGGGTTGCTGCGGGGAACCAAAAAGTCGCTGAACGGGCGGACGATGCGGCGGAACGCCTCGACCGGCAGGTGGACCGTCTTCCAGCTCTTGCTCCGCGGCCGCATGTGCTCGCGGTAGGCGGCCACGTCGATGCCCCGCATCAGGTACAGGTCGGCGCGGAAGGCGAACAGGTCGGGCGTGTGCTCGGGCAGGGCGAACGGCGGCTGGATCTGGTAGGCGAACGCCAGCACCCCGCGGAAGTCCGCCCCGAACCCGACCGCCCACCGCCCGAGCGCGTCGATGTCCTCTTCCTCGGCCCAGTTCTGCCACGTGGTGTTCGGCTTGTCGCCGCTGCCACTGGGGAACTTCCGCCCCTTCACGTCCACCACCAGTTTGCTCGTGTCCGGGCCGACGATGATGAAGTCGGCGCTCTTCACGTGGGTGTCGCCGAGGAACGACCGCTTCGCCTCGTCGGTGGCAATGAACCCCACCCCGCGGCCCCGCAGGTACGCCTCGAACGCCGCCTCGTAGTGGTTCGAGCGGATCACGGCACGCCCCCGACGACACGCGGTGATTGTATCGGGAACGTGGTGTACAATGCCGCCCGGAGGACGAACCCATGCCGACCCCGACCCTGCCCGACGAGACGATGGCCGACCTGCTCTACTCGTTGGGGAACATCTCCCCGTGCCGCGTTCTCATGCGCCCGCCGCCGGGCACCGCCACCGAAGACGACGCGCTCGCCCACCTGGAAGGCGAGTTCCGGCGGCGGGTAGAACTCATCGACGGCACCCTCGTGGAGAAACCGATGGGCGTGCAAGAGGCATTCCTGGCGATGTGGCTCGGCACCCTGCTCAACAATTTCGTCGCCCCCCGGCGACTGGGGTTGGTCGGTGGAGCGGACATGCTCATTCGGCTCCTCCACCGCCAACTCCGCCTGCCCGATGTGAGCTACTTCCCGTGGACGCAGATCCCGCCGGGGTTCCTGGACGCCCGCATCGGAACGGTGTCGCCGGCGCTGGCGGTGGAGGTACTGTCCGTCTCGAACACGCGGGCGGAGATGGAGCGGAAGCGGCGGGAGTATTTCGCCTCCGGCACCCAACTGGTGTGGATCGTGGACCCGCGATCCGAAACGGTGGCCGTGTACACCGACGCGACGGCGCACACCACCCTCACCACCACCGACACCCTCGACGGCGGGGCCGTGCTGCCGGGGTTCACCGTTGCCGTCGCCGAGCTGTTCAGCTACCTCGACCCGCCGACGGCGGAGTGAGAACGCGTGGTGGTATACTGCACCTGACGTGACCCCGCGGGAGGAAGACCATGTCGGAAACACTTCGTGCGGCACTCGGGCAAGCCACGACCGAGGAGAAGACCCGCCTGTTCGTCGAACTGGCCCGCGAACTGCTCCAGTCCCACGGCCCGAGTCCCATCCCTTTGCGGGATGAGCAGCAGCACACCGTCGGCTACCTGACCCCGCCGACCGGCCCGGCCGCCTTTTTCCCGACCGACCCGGCCTGGATCGCCGAGATGCAGCGGCGGGCCGAGAATCCCGGCAAGACGTACGGCGTGGAAGAGTTCACTCGGGAGCTCAAGAAACGTCTCGCACAAAGAGCCAAAGGATGAAGATTTCCCGCCGCTCCCACGGCCACAGCCAGAGGTTGTGCCAGGTGCGGTAACGGGTGCGGCGGTGGGTGTAGAGGGCGAGCAACCGTTCCTCGAACGTGATCCCGATCAGTGCCGGGCGTGCGGTGTAGACGGGGAACGCCTCCGGCGGGTAGCCGTTCGCCTCCTGGAGCCGGGCGCGTAACCCCGCGACCCACTCTCCCAACACCGCTCCCGTGAGCGGATCCATGGGTTGAGCGGCCAGGTCTTCCAGCGCGCCCTCGGCGATTCGCACGGCCCATGTCGCGTCCATGGGGAAATGGTAGCGACCCCGCCGGGCGGCTTACAATCCCCTCATGAGCACCGCCGAAAAGTACCTCCGCCCGGAGGTCATCCGCCAAGTCTCCCGCCTCGACCTGCGGGCCAAGTTCATCGTCCAGGGGTTCCTCACCGGCCTCCACAACAGCCCGCTGCAAGGGGCCAGCGTGGAGTTCTCCGAGCACCGCAAGTACGTCGCCGGCGACGACCCCAAAGACCTCGACTGGAACGTGTACGCCAAGACCGGCCGGTACTACGTGAAGAAGTACAAGGCCGAGACGAACATGCTCGGCTACCTGGTCATGGACCTGTCCAAGAGCATGGGGTACACGTACCGCCAGGAGTTGACCAAGTTCGAGTACGGCATCTGCCTGGCCGCCGCCCTGGCGTACATGATGATCCACCAGCAGGACCCGGTCGGGCTGGTCACGTTCGACACGCAACTCCGCACCGTGCTGCCGCCCAAGTCCAAGCGGTCCCAACTCGGCACCATGCTGAGCGTGCTGGCCAACCTGCAACCGACCGGCGAGACGAACATCGCCGACGCCCTCAACCGGGTGGCCGGCCTCGCCAAAGGGAAGGCCCTGGTGATGCTGTTCAGCGACCTGCTCGGCGACCCCGAGGAGGTGATCCGCAGCGTCTACCGCCTGCGGCACGGCGGGCACGAGGTCATCCTGTTCCACATCCTGGACGAGGCGGAGGTACACTTCCCGTTCAGCGGGTCGGTCGAGTTCACCGACCCCGAGTCGGCCGACAAGATGCAGGTGAACGCCGACGGCATCCGGCGGGATTACCTGGACGAACTGGAGCGGTTCCGCGAACTGTACCGCAAGGAGTGCGGGCTGGCCAACGCCGACTACGTGCCGATGGACACGAGCGTCGGGTTCGACAAGGCGCTGATGGAGTACCTGATCACGCGGACCCGCCGGTTCGGATAGAATCGTTCCGGCGAGCCGAGCGGTGTGAGCCGCCGGGTGAAGGAGAACCACACATGCCTCGGGTGGTCGTACTGGCCGGCATCAACGGGGCGGGGAAAACCACCGCCTCCCAAGACCTGCTGACCAACGTGCTGAAGATTCCGACGTTCGTGAACGCGGACGCCATCGCCCGCGGGCTGAACGGGCTGAACCCGGAGGCGGAGTCGTTCCGCGCAGGGCGGCTGATGCTCGCCCACATGGGCGAACTGGCCGACGCGAAGGCGGACTTCGCGTTCGAGACGACGCTGTCCGCCCGGACGTATGCCGTCTGGCTCCGCAACCTCCGAATCACCGCGGGGTACGAGGTACTGCTCTACTACTACTGGCTCGACAGCCCGGATGCGGCGATTGCTCGCGTCGCCCAACGGGTGCGAAACGGCGGACACTTCGTACCCGATGCCGACATCCGCCGGCGGTACGCCCGGAGCGTGCGGAACTTTTTGGAGTTGTACCGGCCTATCGCCGACGAGTGGGAAGTGTACGATAACACCTACGGGCAGCGGTCGCTGCTGGCGCTGGGCACGCCCGACGACGAAGCCATCGACGACCCGGACACCTGGGCCGCGTTCCTACGGAGTGCCGACGATGACTGAAACGACTTCGGAAGCGATGGAACGGATGCAAGCCCGACGGCAGGCGACGGACGAATCCCACGCCCGCTCCACCAAGAAAGCGCTGCTCGAACACGCTAGGCTCGGGCAGTCGGTGTGCGAAGGGCGCGACGGCAAGGTGGTGTGGATCACCCCCGCCGAGATCTTCGCCCGGTACGGGCTGGACGAGTTCGGGCGGGAGAAGCCGGCGGCGGAATAGAACCGGGAACGGAGTGACCGGGTGAGTTGATCCCACCCGGTCACTCCGTTCCCGGTTCCAGTGTCGCGTCACTTCTTGACCGCCTTGTACTCCACCTTCTTGAACGTCATCACGCTGCCCGGGTCGTGCCCCTGGATGGCGAAGTGCCCCTTGGTGAACGTCTTGTTCGGGTCCTTCCACTTGAGCGTCTCCTTGTCGTTCACCTTGATGGTGATCTCGTCGCCCACGCAGATCACTTCTTCCACGAAGAACTCGTCCGCCTTGTGAGTCGCCTTGTCCATCACCAGGCAAATCTCCTTCTTGAACTGGTCCAGCTTGAACTCGCCGTTCGGGTACAGGCAACCGCTCTTGATCTTGTCCCCGCCGGTGGCGTTCACCTGCGCCTCGTACCCCTTCGGCACGCCCGGCCGCATCCCGGCGCGGAAGAAGATGCCGCTGTTCCCCTTGTCGTTGATCTTCACCTCCACCCGCAGGTGGAAGTCGTCGGCTTCCGTCTCGGTGTACAGGTGGCTCATCGGCCCCCCGCCGACGATGGTGCCGTCCTTGATCTGCCACAGGGTCACTTCCTTGTCGTCCTTCCCCACCCCGACGAACCCCGTCACCTTGCCGTCCTTGTCCTTCACCTCCTTCATGCCCTTGAACTGCCCGCTCGGCGGGTCGGGCAGCTTCCAGCCGGTGAAGTCCTTGCCGTTGAACAGTTGAATCCAGCCGTCGTCCTTCTTGTCGTCGGCCGGTGCCGGCGCGGCCAGCAGCGCGACAGCCGCGAGGAGGGAGAGAGTGCGGGTCATGTGCGGGTTCTCGGAATAGAAGCGGTAGCGCCGGCCGTGCGCGTCGACCGGCTTCCAGCCCATCCTATCGACTGCCGTGGTTCCCGACACCACCGACTCAATCGGGAGAACCATCCCGCACCCTGTCAAAAAAAAATGCTGGGATGTTGAACTTTGCGTTGTCGGTGGGCTGGTCAGTCTCTATCTTTCCGAACACTTGGGAGTGCTGGGTAGTCTGGGAAGTATCGCCCACCGTAGGCTGCCGTAGCGCGAAAATCGGAATGGTGTGACCCCACACGGGTGTACCGAGCGGGGGCCGGTCCGGTTGTCCCGTCAGGAGTATACAGATGAAGCGTCGTGTGTTCGCGGCGGCGGTCCTTGGCGCGGCGGCCTGGCTGGTGACCTCGGCCGATTCGGCGTCCGCGTTCGGCCTTCGGCTGCTCGGCGGTCGCGGTTGCTCGGCCCCAGTCGCCGCGTGCGGCACGGCGGCCCCGGTGTCCTCGTGCGGCGCGGCGGCGGTGTCGGTGGACGGCGGGTGCGGCTTGGGCAGCGCCGTCACCGCCGCCCCGGTGATGAGCGGCGGGTGCGCCCCGGCGGCCCCGCAAGTGACCTACACCACGCAGACGGTCACCAAGTACGTCAGCCAGCCGGTCGTCACCAAGCAGAAGGTGACGACGTACCGGCAGCAGATGGTCGACGTCCCGTACACGTGGCAGGAGTGCGTGGTCACCCCGACCACCAGCAAGCAGAAGGTGACGACGTACCAGCAGCAGATGGTCGACGTCCCGTACTCCTACCAAGTGGCCAAGCCGGTCACCACCATGGTGCCCACCCAGGTGAGCAAGACGGTGTGCGTGCCGACGGTGGTATCGCAGCACGTGATGGTGCCGGTGAGCACCGGGTGCGGTGTGGCGACCACCAGCGGGTGCGGGTCGCCTTGCGGTATGCCGGCATGCGGCGGGTGCGGCGGGTTGCTCGGCCTCGACCTGTTCAACCGCGGTGGTCACACCTCCGGCGGGTGCGGCGCGGCCGCGGCCGTCAACTACACGTGCCAGACCGTGAACGCCACCGTCATGAAGGCCCAGACTGTTACCGAGACGGTGAACGTACCGACGACCACCTACACCTACGAAACGGTCAATGCCACTCGCAAGGAGTGCAAGGTGGTGCCGGTGGAGAGCATGGTGGACGTGACCACCTACACCTCGGCCA
>JANNQE010000308.1:0-8146 GCA_031441625.1 Planctomycetia bacterium | reverse complement strand
CGCGGGCGACGCGAACGGCGGGGGCGGCGGGCGACCGACTCAGACGAATCAACTCCTGACGTTCCTCACCTGTGAGCGAGCGAAGCGGATCCTTCCGGCGGCGGGACACGGCAACTCCTGGTGGGGCGGGTTACCACCTAGGGGTCGCCGAGGGGCTGGTTATGGCTACGAGCGAGGCAAGTGACCCACTAGTGGGTCAACCGCGCTGGATTGACGGGTAGAGGCGTTTCAGTTTCACGCGGGCGTCGGCGGTGGTGAACTGCCAGTCCACCCGGCATTCGGCGGCGTTGCGGGCCGCCTCCCACGCGCCGCCACCTCCGCCCGCAGGTCGTCCTTCTCGCCGATCCGTCGGTCCAGGCACTGGCCGCCCAGCACACTCAACTCCGTCTCGGCCATGTTCAGCCAACGGCCGTGCTTGGGCGTGTGATGCACCTCCAGTCGCCCGATCAGCCGCCGCGCCTCCTCCGGCGGGAACGCCTCGTCCAGGCTGGACAGCGTGTGCGTGTTCAGGTTGTCCATCACCAGCACCACCCGCTCCGCCTGCGGGTACTGCACGTCCAACAGGTCGCGAATGACGTGCGCGAAGTCCACCTTCGTCCGCCGGTCGGTCACCGTCACCCGCCGCCGCCCGGCCAGCGGCTCGAACGTCATGAACAGGTTGGCCGTCCCGTTCCGCTCGTACTCGTCGTCCACCCGCTCCGGTTGTCCCGGCGCGGCCGGGAGGGGCGTCCGCGTCTCCCGGATCACCTGCTTGCTCGCCTCGTCCAGGCACACCAGCGGCCGCGTCGGGTCGTACGGGCGGTGGTCCACGTCGAGCACGTCCTCCATCCCGCACACGAACTCGGCGTCCGCCTGCGGGGGGATCACCCACTGCTCGCGGAGCCACGGCTTGAGGGCGTTTTTTTCAGCGTCGTGCGGACCGCCTCGCGGCCGATGGACGCCACCACCTGCCGTTCCACCAGGCGGTCGGCCAGCAACGGCAACGTCCACCGCGCCCGCCCGGCCGGGGGTTTCGAGCACGCCAGTTTGACCAGTTCGGCCTCCGGCGTCCCGTCCAACTTGCGGTACTGGCGATTCGGGGACGGCTTGCGGACGAGGACGGCCTCGAACCCGTCGGTCACCAGCAAGCGGCGGGTCCGCTCGACCGTCCGCACGCCCACATCGAACGCCTCGGCGACCTTGGCGTCCGTCCACCCCGGCCCGTGCTCGCCCTCGTCCGCCTTCAGCAGGATGACGGCCCGCGTCCGGGTCGTCTTCGACCCCTTCCCCTGATCCACCAGCCCCTGCAACCGCCCCCGCTCCGACTCGTCCAGCCGGACGACGTACTTGGCCTTCCGTTCCATGACGACCCTCCGTGGCCCAACACCAGACCAAATCCTGAACGACCCGTCAATCCAGACTGGTCAGCCCACTAGCAGCCTGCGACCCATGGGAGCAAGCCGACCGGGAGGTTCACCGGGTTCAGGTGCGGGTGGCGTGTGGCGAGGCCACGCCCGACGACCTGAACGCCGCCCGGCTGCGTGAGATGGACGCCCTCGGCGACGTGGGCGCGGCCAAGGCCGACATGGCCGAACTGTTCTTCGCCATGCTGCGGGTGATTCTTGCTGACCCGGACATGAAATACGCCCTAATGTTGCGGCTGCTCGACGTGCTCGGGCCGGCCCTTGAAACGGTGGCGGACCGTCTTGACGACCTGGAGCAACTCGCCGTCTCGCGGAGGGTCCGGGCATGAGCCAGACGCCACGCGACAAGGTGAAGAAGATGGCAGACGCCGAGCGGGACCGCGGGAAGGGCGGGGGGCGGGAAATTCGGTACCGTCCGCGAAGTCGCCCGTGAACTGCGTAACTTAACACCATCGAACAGGCTTCTCCGAAGGGGCTCGGTTCCCACCCAAGGTCACAGCCTCGCTGCGGGCTGCACCTCACCCCTGGAGTTCCTCCGCCATGCGCGCATCTCGGTTCCCCCTGTGGTCGGCGGCGGGGTTCACCGCCGGTCTGATCGCCGTGGCCGCGTTCGCCCAACCGCCGGCCGAACCGGCCAAGCCGCCCACCCCGCCGCCGGCCCCGCCGGCCGACGCCCTGCCGAAGCCCGACTTCCCGCCGTTCGAGCAGGTGACCAAAGGGTACGAGAAGGTGGTGACCGCCGCCGACAGTACCTCGCTGTACACCCTGTGGGTGGACAAGAAGAACGGCAAGGTGCTGGCCGAACTGCCGGCCGACTCCCTGACGAAGAAGTACTTCATCGCCCTGACCGTGTCCGGCGGGGAGACGTACGCCGGCCTGCACTCGGGCGAGTTGTACGTGTACTGGAAGCGGTACGGCGACGCCCTCGCCCTGATGGAGAAGGGTGTGGAGACGCGGTCCACGGGGGAGAAGGAGTCGAAGGCGTCGGTTGACCGGCTGTTCACCGACCGGGTGATCGCCGAAACGCGCATCCTCACCCAGACGGCGAAGGGCGGACTGGTGGTCAGCTTGGACAGCCTGTTCGTCGATCAGGCCAACAAGTTCTTCCCACTGCCACCGACGTTCAACCGGCTGTCGCCCATCAAGTTGCAGGCGGTGAAGGTGGCCAAGGCGTTCCCGAAGAACGTCGAGGTGGCGTTCGAACTGCCCCTGCCGGAAGCCGGGCTGCGAGGGCCGGGCGGTGGCGGAGGCGGCCTGACGGCGACGAACGTGCTCAAGACCCTCCACTACTCGGTCAGCGAGATGCCGGACGACACCGGGTACAAGCCGCGGTCGGCCGACGACCGGGTGGGGTATTTCACCACCGCGTTCAACGACCTGGGCAAGTACAAGGAGGGCGAGACGCGGACGCGGTACATCAACCGCTGGCACCTGGAGAAGGCCGACCCGACGCTCAAGCTCAGCCCGCCCAAGCAGCCGATCGTGTTCTACATCGAGCACACCACACCGATCCGCTACCGCCGGTACGTGAAGGAAGGCATCCTGGCCTGGAACCAGGCGTTCGAGAAGGTGGGGATCGTGGACGCGGTGGTGGTGTACCAGCAGGACGCGGCCAGCGGCGCGCACATGGAGAAAGACCCTGAGGACGTGCGGTACAACTTCGTCCGCTGGCTGAACAACAACATCGGCACCGCCATCGGGCCGTCCCGCGTCCACCCGCTCACCGGCCAGATCCTGGACGCCGACATCATCCTCACCGACGGCTGGATCCGCCACTACGACGTGCAGTTCCACGAGCTGTTGCCGCAACTGGCCCTGGACGGCATGACCCCCGAAACGCTGGCGTGGCTGGAGGACCGTCCGCAGTTCGACCCGCGGGTGGCGTTCGCCCCGTTCGAGGACCGCACCCGGACGCTGTCCGCCTCCGCCCACGGGCGGACCAGCGACCTGGCGGCGTACCGGCCCAAGTCCGAACTCGAACTGCTGCTCGGCCGCAACGCCCGGAGCGGGTTCTGCATGGCCGCCGGGGGCAAATCGCTCGACCTGTCCCTGCTCACGACCACCGAGGCCCTCCGCCAGACGGACGCCGCCCAGCCGGTGCCCCCGCCGGGCAAGAAGGACGACCAGCCGAAGGGGGACAAGAAGGACGACAGCGAGGACCGGCTGGACGGCATCCCGGCCCGGTTCGTCGGCCCGCTGCTGGCAGACCTGGTGGCCCACGAGGTCGGGCACACCCTCGGCCTGCGGCACAACTTCGCCGCCTCCGGGCTGTACACCCTGGCCGAGATCAACAGCAACAAGGTGAAGGGGAAGAAGCCGCTGGCCGGGTCGGTGATGGACTACCTGCCGGTGAACATCGACATGAAGGACGGCGAGGTGCAGGGCGACTACACCATGATCGGGGTCGGCCCGTACGACGTGTGGGCGATCGAGTACGGGTACACGTTCGACCCCAAGTTGGAACCCATCCTGGCCAAGGCCGGGTTGCCCGAACACCGGTTCGCCACCGACCAGGACACCGTCGGCCCCGACCCGCTCGCCCGCCGGTACGACTTCTCCGCCAACCCGCTCGACTTCGCCAAGAACCAGATGAAACTGGCCCAGTACCATCGCGAGCGGCTGCTCGACAAGTTCGTCACCCCCGGCAAGAGTTGGGCCGACACGCGGCGGCAGTACGACATGACCTTGCGGCTGCAGACCGGTTCGCTGGCGATGATGGCCCGGTGGGTGGGCGGGGCGCAAGTCCGCCGCGAACACAAGGGGGACGCCCCCGGCCGCGCCCCGATCGAAGCCGTCAGCCCGGCCGCCCAGCGGGAGGCGCTCGCCTGGATCGCCGAGAACGCCTTCCAGGACAAGTCGTTCGGCCTCACCCCTGAACTGCTCCAGCACATGAAGAGCGACAGCCTGGCGTCCGACGAACGGTTCCAGCGGTCGGGGGAGAGCACCTACGCCGTCCACGACCAGGTGATGGGGGTGCAGACGCTGGTGCTCACCTCGCTCATGAACCCGACCACCCTGCGGCGGGTGTACGACAACGAGCTGCTGGTGCCGTCGGACAAGGACGCGTTCACCCTGCCGGAAATGCTCGACGGGTTGAACAAGGTGGTGTGGTCCGAACTGGACAAGAAGCCGGACGGGAAGTTCACCGCCCGCAAGCCGATGATCTCCAGCACCCGCCGCAACCTGCAGCGCACCTACGTGGAACGGCTGATCGACTTGGGGGTGAACGGGGCGGGCAGCGGGGCGGCGTCCAAGCCGATTTCCACCCTGGCGATGGATCACCTGCGGACGCTGAACACCAAGTTGACCGACGCCCTGAAAGCGGACGGCAACCTCGACCCGTACACCAAGGCGCACCTGACCGACAGCCAGACGCGGATCACCAAGGTGCTCAACGGGCAGTACGTGCTGAACGCGTCCGAGTTGGGCGGCGGGCGGTCAGGCCTGGGGTCGTTCTTCGGGGAGAGTACCCGGGGGTTGTGCAACAGCCCCGGCTGTCAACACTGCCCGCCGAGCGGCGGGGTCAGTTGGAACGAATCGCGACCTCAGAAGTGACACCCGTCCTGATGATGTGCTGAAACGGCCGAGGCGTCGGCGACCCGGAGCCAAGTTGCCCGAAGGTCAAAACCCGAAGAAGGACACGAACTTCAAGCAACGGACCATTTTGAACGACATCGACAACCGGGAGGATGTGTCCGACAACGACATCGCAATGGCTTTCCCGATGCGTGTCGATCCAAAGGATGGGAAGGTGCTCAGCAAGAGCGGGTTGCCGAATGCCTACCAGTTGAAACTCGACGCCATCCGCGCGCAGAAGAAGGACGACGTAAAAGCCCTGCCGCCCGAGAAGAAGTAGCTAGCGGAGAGCGGTCTAAAAGCCCGCCGCGGGAACGACGAGCCGCGACCGCCACGGAGCGGGGTGATTCAACCCCCGCTCCCTCGCGGTCGCGGCTCGTTGGGGTGCTTCGGCCCTCGCTCCCGCGGCGCGCGAACGAATCCATCGGCTGACCGAACGCGGCGGCCGGCCGCAATCCGAACCCACTCGCGGAGCGAGTGGACCACTACTTCTTCCCCGCCTTCCACCCGTCCACGGCCCACTCGCCCTTCACCCCGCACTCGAACTTCAGCGGCTTCTCCAGACCCACCACCCGATCCGCCTTGGCGTTGGCCAGCTTGTCGGCGTCGGCCACGTTGGTGAGCGTGTTGTTCTCCACCACACACGCGTAGCTCTCCTTGCACCGCAGCAGCGGGCGTGGTTCCCCCTCGCACTCGATCAGGTTGTCCTTGATGCTGATCGTCTTGAAGTCGCACTTCGGGTTGAACCCGAACAGCCCGTCCTTGCGGGGCGTCTTCGTCGTGCGGGTGATGACGTGGTTGTTCCGCACTTCCAGGTTGTTGAACACCTCGTTGATCCACATCACCCCGCGGCCGGGGTTGCTCACCAGGTTGTTGTGAAACTTCGCCGGCCCCTTCGCGTCCACGTTGCCAAACGCGGCGATCAGGTTGCCGCCGTCCTCCTTCAGGTCGAAGTCGAACAGGTTGTGGTCGATCTCCACGCCGTTCCGCACGAACTCGATGCTGTAGCTGTCCTTGAACCAGTTGTGGTGGATGTGGAACGTCGTGCCGCTCTTCGGCACCACCCCGCCGGCGTACTTCGGGATGGAGATGGCATACCGGCACACGTTGTGATCGATCTCGTTGTCCTCGTCGTTCTCGAACGGGAACTCCATGCTGAAGCCGGTGTCGATGGTGTTGTGGTGGACGTGACAGCGAACGCCCTGCCGCACCTTGATGCCGTAGAACTCCCGCTCGGGCAGGTCGTTCGTGCGGGTGAAGCGGTTGTCGTTGATCTCGCAGTCGCTCATCCAGATGGCGAAGATGCCGCCGCCGGTCAGACCGCCCTTCTTCCCCGGCGCGCCCTTGTCCCACCGCCCGCCGGCATCGACGAACTCGCAGTCGTGGATCTTGGCCTTCTGCATGCCGAACGTCCGCACCCCGCTGGACAGGGTGTCTTTGATCCGCAGGTGGTGCAGGTGCAGTTCCTTGTGAAACCAGGCGAAAACCGCCCCGTGCAGTTGCGGGCAGTGCAGGGTCATGTCCGAGATGGTGACGCCGGAGGTGTCCCGCTTGATGCGGATCAGGTAGGCGTCGGTGTCCAGCCCGTCCAGCTTCATCTCCGGGTCGGGCAGGGTTTTCGTGGACGGCTTCCACGCCTTCGTGTGGGTGAGCGTGGTCTTGTCCAGCCCCGCCCCCTTAAGCGTCATCTTGCCTTTCAGGTCGAGCGTGGTGTCGAGTTCGAACGTGCCTTCGGCCAGTTCGATGGTGTCGCCCTCTTTGGCGTCTTTCACCGCCGCCACCAGTTCGGCGGCGGTCTTCACCGGGGCGGCGATGGCGAGCGGGGCGAGCAGCAGGATCAGGGCGAGCGCGCGAGCGTGCATGGTGTTACCCGACAGTGGAGGCGAGCGGTTCACTCATAGGGTAGTCGCACCAGTCCGCCTGGAGGTTCCGCATGTCTGGTCCCGTCGAATACTCGCGTGGGGAGAAGGTCGCCCTGGTGGCGCTGGGCGTGGTCGGGTTGCTCGGCATCAACGCCGTGTTCGCGTGGGCCATCGTGTTTCGACCGCAAGCGATGTGGGACGCGCTGGCCAACCCGGTGAGCGCGGTGTTCGTCGCCGAGGCGTTCCTGGTGATGGGCTTCCTGGCGTACTTGATGCGGAAGTGGGGCGTGGCGCGATTGGGCTGGGGGTGGTTCGTCGTGCTGTCGCTGCTCGGCAGCATGGCGTTCGCCCTGCCGGTGGTGCTGCTGTGGCGGCGGAGGACGCCGCCCCCGACGGGATGTGTGCCGGGCGATTCGGAGTAATCCCGGGTGGACTCGAACCACCGGTGTCCTGTTTGTAAGACAGGCGCCTTCGCCGCTAGGCTACGGGATCGTGTGCAGTGCCCCGGCCAGGATTCGAACCTGGAACGCCGCGTTCGAAGCGCGGTGTGATCAGTCCGTTTCACCACCGGGGCAATCGAGCGGAAGGGGAGGGAATTGAACCCGTCACCGCCACAGCCAAGGGCGGTCCGCGTTAGCAGTGCGGCCCGGCAAACCGATATCCGGCTCCCTTCCGTTGTTCGTCAGTTCAGTGGACCTGCCGGGAATCGAACCCGGATTCCCGCCATGCCATAGCGGGGTCATGCCGTTCGACCACAGGCCCTTCGTCGAGTGCGGAGTGCGGAGCGGGGAGTGCGGAATGAGAGTCGTCACCCAGCTCGCACATCAACAGTTCATGGAACGGCCGGGAATCGAACCCGGATCTTCTGCTTGCAAGGCAGACGCCTAGACCACTAGACCACGCGACCCGTTCGCCGCGGCGACCGCGGCAGTGACCGGAGTGGGAGTCGAACCCACACCCGTCAGGCTCTCAACCTGACCCCTCTACCAGTTGGGGTACCCGGTCGGGTAGGTCGGGCAAGCCCGACGCAGTTGCAGACCTGGGAGTCGAACCCAGCCTCCAGGCTTATGAGACCCGAACGGGCGCCGGCCCGCCTGCAATGAGTAGTGACGGTGGGAGTCGAACCCACACTTGACGGCTTCTGAGACCGTCGCCTCTACCAAGTTGGGCTACGTCACTGTGTTCAAATGCGGAGTGCGGAGTGGGGGATAAGGGCAAAAGGCTGGAGTCAAAAAAACCGAAAACAACACCCCGGGCGCCATACAAATTACCCGGGGGGGGTAGGGCCCCCGGGGCCCGCGGGGG
>JANNQE010000307.1:0-2050 GCA_031441625.1 Planctomycetia bacterium | reverse complement strand
CCCGCCCTACTCAGTCTCAATACTGCGGAACCTCCACTCGCGTGCCGCCGGCCATGGCGCTCTCGTGGGCGCAGATGCCCACCTGCGTCCAGTTGGCGCTCACGGCCGCGTCCGGGAACGCCGGCTGCTCGCCCAGCACGGCCATCAGGAAGTTGTGCGCCAGGTGGGGGTGACTGCCGCCGTGCCCGCCTCCCTGCACGAAGCTCAGGTGCGTGGCGTCGTGAATCGCGCCGGTGAACTTGCGGATCGGCTCGGGCAGCCGGCCGGCGAAGTCGGGCACCTTCACCCGCCGCGGGATCTGGTGCTCGGGCAGGCCCCGCATGTGCAACACCGGGTCTTCCCCCTCCACCTGCTGCCACTCGAACGACACGTTGCTCGCGGTCACGTCGAAGCTCTCCCGATACTGGCGGGCCACGTCGAACAGGGTGCGGGTGACTTCCGCGCACACGTCGGTGCCGGCGATCTTGAACGTGGCCGTTTCGAGCGCGAACGGCGAGCCGTACTTGCCGATGTACTCCTCGCGAATGCGACCCGACCCGTGGCACACTACGCTCTCGGCCAGGGCCGGCTTGTTCGCCGCCGCGTCGCTCAGGATGGCGAGGCACGGGCTTACACAGTGGGTGGCGTACCACATCGGCGGCAGGCCCGGCCAGTAACCCGGCCAGCCGTCCATGTCCTGCTGGTGGCTGCCGCGGAGGAACTGAATCTTGCCCAGCACCCCGCGGTCGTAGAGGTCTTTGGCGAACAGGTACTCGCGGGCGTACACCACCGTCTCCATCATCATGTACACCTTCTCCACCGCACGCTGAAGTTCGACGATCTCCTTGATCTGCTCTTTCGTCGTGGCCATCGGCACGGTGCAGGCGACGTGCTTGCCGGCCTTGAGCGCGGCGATCGTCTGCGGGCCGTGGTCGGGGATGGGGCTGTTGATGTGGACGGCGTCCACGTTCGGGTCGCGCAGCAGATCTTCGTAGCTGGTGTACCGCTTCTTGATGCCGAACTTGTCCCCGCAGGCGTCGAGCTTGTCTTTGCTCCGCTGGCAGACGGCGTACATCTCGGCGCTCGGGTGCGCCTGGTAGATGGGGATGAACTCGGCCCCGAACCCGAGGCCGACGATGGCCACACGAACCTTCTTCGCGGACATGGAGAGGCGCTCCCGTAGAGGTGGAGGGGAGCGTATGCGGGCGGGAGGCGGTCGGGTAGGGTGGGCCGCTCTCGCCGAGAGCGGCATTCGGACCCGGCTCTCGGCGAGAGCCGGCCACCCTATCACGCCCGCGTCGCTTGCGGGGGCGGGGCGGGTGCCCCGCCGCGGTACACCCACTGCCACGGCAGCACGCCCACCAGCACGGCGAAGATCACTCCGACCCACACGCCGTCGCACAGCATCACCAGCCCGTTGTTGAACCCGTAGGCGTGCAGCCCGACGCCGAGCTGGTTCGTGCCGAACCAACTCCACGTCGTCACGGCGACGCCACCGACGGCCAGCACGCCCATGCCCCGCTCCTTCACCAGCCCGCTCCACCGGGCGTGCAGGATGAGAGCGTTCCACAGCACGATCAGGATCGCCCCGTTCTCCTTCGGGTCCCACCCCCAGAAGCGGCCCCAACTCTGGTCGGCCCAGATCCCGCCGAGCACCGTGCCGACAAAGCTGAGCAGCGCGGCGAAGCAGACGACAGCGTAAGTCAGCGTGCCCAGGATTTTGCCGATGTCGTAGTTCAACTGGTGGATGCCGGAGCCGATCACCACCCGCTGCCGCAGCACGCTCTTTTCCGGCAGCATGTACAGCACCACGTACAGCAGCCCGAGCAGCCCGGCGGCGTAGGTGGCCGAGTACCCGAGGGTGACGGTGGTGACGTGCGTGGCCAGCCAGAAGTTGGTGTCCAGCACCGCCTGCATCATCTCCAGGGTGTCGCCGCTGGTGGCCAGGTTGTGCGCGATGATGGTGGTGGCGAACCCGAGCACGCTGGCCACCAGGTTGCCGAACCCGACGGGGAACACCATCTCCAGGATCAGCCCGAGGGCGACCACACCCCAACCGATGAACACGGCC